>NZ_JBSYXO010000032.1:0-48170 GCF_054172045.1 Methylomonas sp. MgM2
CTTTATAAGTTAATCTAGCGGCTGGCTCAGCGAATCAATGCGGATTGCGGGGGCGATAAAATCAACAGCCTGTTAGAAAATTCGATTATCAAAAGAGGTATGAATATGACAGTTCGCCGCCGCGCAGGCGGCTTAGAAATAACTCGGCTTGCTCTTGCTGAATCGTAATGTGTTCGCCGCCGCGCAGGCGGCTTAGAAAAACTCAGACAATTACGGGACGCCCATGATTAAGTTCGCCGCCGCGCAGGCGGCTTAGAAATGATCGATAAATACAATTGGAATCTGCTGAAAGTTCGCCGCCGCGCAGGCGGCTTAGAAATCGAATGCGAAATTTTACGACTTAAAACGTGGGTTCGCCGCCGCGCAGGCGGCTTAGAAATGCCGAAGAAAGGGCGGGATTGTGCTGATTGAGTTCGCCGCCGCGCAGGCGGCTTAGAAAATTGCAATGTAGTGCAGCCACATCATCATGCTATCGAGTTGACGCACAATGTTCTAATAGTAAATGCTTCGGTGGCCATGGCGGTTACTCCGGCACAAAATCGGTCATTAACTACCTGGGGTGGAAACTTTTCAACGCTCTTTTCCCTAGGACCCTGGAAAGTGTTGCACGGCTAACGCCAAAAGCTCGATCTCCGTTACGGCGAGGATCGAGCAATTTTTTTAAATCCTGCTAGTCTTGTTTCGAATTTCAGGCTGAATGAGACTTGACATTGGAAGAAGATATCACAGTTGATTTGTGCGTTTTGCAAAGCCATTTGGACGGCATGCTCAGTCGCGTTCAGCAAAACAGTCTGACCTTAAAGCGCTTGCAAGCCTTTGAAATGCGTTTGTTGGGCTTGACCTCTCTGACCGAAATGATCGAATTCATTCTCGGTGAAACCAAAGATCTGTTTAATCTCGACGTGGTCAGTCTGTGCTTGTTCGACCCCAAGGATGAAATTACCGCGCTTCTTGCCGACGACCATTATGAATATCAAGCCCGTTCCGGCTTGCTGATCGTCGAAAACGAACATCTGTTCAAACACCATTTCGATTATAGCGACCGGCCGTTGCTAGGCTTGTTTCAAGCCGAAAGATACGCCCCGTTTTTCGACTCGGATGCAAAACGTCCGGCGTCGGTCATTCTGGCGCCGTTGATGAGACGGGGGCGGTATTTGGGTTCATTGAATTTCGGCAGCGATAATTCGGATCGTTTTATTCGTAACATGGCGACCGATTTTATCGAGCATTTGGCTTCGGTGCTGAGCGTGTGCCTGGAAAATACCTTGAATTTCGAAATGATGCGCCGCACCAGTTTGATCGATCCTTTGACCGGCGTGAACAATCGGCGATTTCTTGAACAGCGTATCGAAGAGGAATTCGATCGCAGTATGCGATCGCGGCGGCCGTTATCCTGTCTGTTTCTAGACATCGATTTTTTTAAAAGTATTAACGACAATTTCGGACATCAGACGGGCGATTATGTGCTGTCGCAAGTGGCGTGTTCTATTAAGAAGCAATTGCGCAGCAATGATGTGTTATCGCGTTACGGCGGTGAGGAATTTGTGGCCTTATTATCCGAAACGGATGAGATCATCGGCGGCGAAATTGCCGAGCGGATCAGGTCTAATATCGCCGAATTGCCGATTCACTATAACGGGCAGTCGGTACCGGTTACGATTTCCGTTGGTGCGGCGACGTTTGATCCGAATCGAACCGGACAGAGCCGAGGTGTACGAAAAACAGAATATTTGATCCAGGTGGCCGATAGCGCATTATACGAAGCCAAGCACGCCGGCCGAAACCAAGTCAAAAACAGCGGCGTGGTTTTTTAACAACCGCTTTGGCGGGAATACCGTCTCCGCAGCGTACGGTTAGATTCCCGGTTTGTTGCTGATACCGGTCAGCGGTACAAACCGAACGCCCAGTACGGTTCGGCTTTTCATTTCCTGATTCGCGCCTTTCTCAAACACCATCAGCTCCTGATAGCCATAGGGCGAGCCCATCGGAACCACCAAACGGCCCCCTATCCGTAATTGGTCGGTCCAAGCCTCGGGAATACGGGGCGCCGCGGCCGTGCAAACGATACCGTCGAAAGGCGCATGTTCAGGCCAGCCGAAGCAGCCGTTATCGTTCTTGACCTCGACGTTATCGCAACCCAGGCTTTTAAGCTTCTGGCCGGCGCTTCTCGCCAGAGTTTCGATGATTTCGATCGAAAATACTTTCTTCACCAATTTCGACAATACGGCCGCTTGATAACCCGAACCGGTCCCTATCTCCAAGACGATATCCGTCGGATTCGTTTCCAGAAGATCGGTCATCAAGGCGACGATATAGGGCTGGGAAATGGTTTGTCCGGAACCGATCGGTACCGGCCCATTGTTATAGGCCAGGCTGCGCAAGTCTTCCGGCAAGAATTCGTGTCGCGGTATTTGTTTCATGGCCGCCATCACTCGAGTGTCGAGCGCGTCTTTGTTGATGTAATGGCGAGTCATGTCGACTTCGGCCCGAATGTCGCTCATCATGCGATCTATATCGTGCATAAATTAGCCTCCACAAATTGTTACCCGACGCTCGCGGAATCGTTTTTTGCTTGACAGGCACCGGCAAACTAAAATCAGTATAACGCTAACTTAAAACAAGGTGGGCGCTATGAAAGCAATGGTGTTGGAGAGCCTGTGCGACTTAAACGTAAATCGGGCGCCGCTGGTATTGCGTGAGCTGGCGAAGCCGACTCCGGCGGAAGATGAAATTCTGCTGAAAATATCCGTTTGCGGCGTTTGTCATACCGAGTTGGATGAAATCGAGGGACGTACGCCGCCTCAACGCTTACCCGTCGTGCCGGGTCATCAAGTCGTAGGACGAGTGGAAGCCGTAGGCGGCGATGTTCGTAAGTTCCAGGTCAATGATAGAGCCGGCGTGGCTTGGATTTTCAAGGCATGTGGGCGATGTAAGTTTTGTCTAGCGGGCATGGAAAATCTTTGTGCGGATTTTAAAGCGACAGGCCGGGACTCTCACGGCGGGTATGCCGAATATATGACGGTGCCGTCTGAATTCGCCTTCAGCATACCCGATGCTTTTTCGGACGAACTGGCAGCTCCGCTGCTTTGTGCCGGCGCCATCGGTTATCGATCTTTACGCCTGACCGGCTTAAAGAACGGCCAACGCCTCGGATTGACCGGTTTTGGCGCATCGGCGCATCTGGTGCTGACTATGGCGCGTTACCGGTTTCCGGATAGTGAAATCTATGTGTTTGCCCGGAGTGCCGACGAACGGGAGTTCGCGCTTGAGCTAGGCGCTGTCTGGGCGGGCGAAACAGAACGGCACGCTCCGAATAAATTGGACGCGATTATTGACACGACGCCGGCATGGAAGCCGGTCGTCGAAGCGTTGGCGAATCTGGAACCCGGCGGACGGCTCGTGATCAATGCCATACGCAAACAAGACGATAGAAGCAGCCTGTTGAATTTGGATTATCCGCTTCATCTTTGGCAAGAAAAGGAAATCAAGAGCGTCGCCAATATTACGCGCCGGGATGTCGAGGAGTTTTTGAAATTAGCCGCCCAAATGCAACTTCGGCCGACGGTTCAGGTGTTTAGCCTGGAACAGGCCAACGATGCGTTGATTGAATTGAAGCAAGGCAAGATTCGCGGCGCCAAGGTGTTAAAAATTTCCTAGGTACCGCTGTCATTCAAGAGCCAAGTTTGATGTGCCGCACCAATTCGAACCGGCTTGGTAGCTCGCTTTCGGTAATCGGCGAAGCGCAAGCGGTTCAATTGGTTTCAACTTCGTAATTGAGTTTAACCCGATGTGACGTTCCGGACTGGCTTTCTACCGAGAAGGATTGGGTTAATTTCTTTTTTAACACCAATACCGCTTGACTGTTGAAGATACCCAATTGGGTACCGACATAAAAATCCGGGGTCAAATACTCACCGAGCGCAACTAAGGTGTCTTGCATGGTCTTGCCTTGTTTGACTTCGAACTCGTCGATGCCTAATTTTTCCGTCAACCACGAGAATTGGCCGGCGCCGTAAGATAGTGCCGCGCTAGCCAGCATATTGCCATCGGATTTACCGACCTGATCTAACGATGAACCCGTAATGAGGTAAGCCAATGCCTCCGATTCAGGCAGCGCCGGCTCCGAATAGACTTTGGTCTTCGGCGTTTTCAACGGTCCGCTGACACTTAAAATCGCAGTCACTTTTTGGTCTTTGGATAGACGGCTAGCTTCCACATCCAGCCAAGGTGCGTCGATTGGGCCATTAAAAACGAAACGGCCTTTGCGTATGGTTAAATCCTGGCCGTAACTTTGGTAACGGCCCTTTTTCATTTCGATTTCGCCATGCAGCCTGGTTCGCTGCTGTTCTTTAACCATGTTTAACCGGCCCACTAGCTTTGTGTCCAAACCAAGGCCGGAAAAACTGACCTGATCGCCCAACTCGATATCGATATCGGTGTCGATGTCGGGTTCGGCGACCGGCTTTTTCTCCGACTCGGCAGCTCCTACGATCACTTCATCCTGGCTGACGACCACCGCATTTTTCGGCAGTTCCTGCATGACGATTTTTGCCTTCGGAACGGTAATGCGGCCTTTGGCTTTGCCGGTCATTTCATCCAGTTTCAGATTTAAGTCGGGGCTCAGCGCGACTTCGGCTTCCGGCAATTTGGCGATTTCGAAATCGCTGCCTTGCAGTTGAATCTCGCCGTTGCCCTTCAGGTCGGTCAGGCCGTGAATATTCAGATCGCCGCCGCCGGACTTGGCATGCCCGGACAACATTAATCGCCCGGCGTACACGTCGCCGGAGACAAGATTCAATTCAATGTCTTGGATCGAGATACCTAGCGGCGTGACAGTGGTTGACGCCTGGCTTAGTTTAACCGAACCGACTGATTGCGGTTGTTGAGTTGTCCCTTTAATTAGGAGGTCTCCTTTTATCTGACCTGTGACATCCGCTAGTCCCGGTACCAAGGCGTTGAATTGGCCCAAGTCGTGGATGTGTGTGTTCAGTTGGCCGGATAATCTATCGCTAGGGCCGGTGTCCACCTCAAAATTGGCTCGCAAAAAATCCTGGTTGCGTAACTGTAAATCGAGGCGGGCATCGATTTGGCTGCCGTTTAATTCGCCGGCCAACGACGATGACATAAACGCCAGCTCGACCTTGGTTTCCGGCGTTTTGAAATCGATTTTGCTGTCGGCGGGTATATTTAAACGATAGTCGCCATACCAAGCGTTTTGTTGTTGCCGCAAATTGGCGCTGAAATTTAGTCTGCCGTCAAAATGCGGTTGGTAATTAGCGTCCGGTTCGGACAGGAATTGAGGGGCGAATGCACCGTTGACTCGGATTTGGTTGTGCGGCCCTTGCGGGCTAAACACATCCAGGGCTATCGTATTCAGCGCTATTCCCGCCTCGGGTAGCGTGACCGCGCCGTTTCTCAGATTCAGATTTCCGGCGATGCGGGGAGAGGATGCGCTACCGCGCAAGGATAGGTCGGCGCTTAATTGGCCCTTGATCTCGGTTGCTTGCGGGATAAATGCCCGAAACAATGCCCATTGCGTGACGGATGCGGTGATACGGCCGGACAACGTCCCGGACGAATCGGTGTTTAATTCCAATTCCGCGCGCAGATAATCGCGCTCGGCCAGGGCTAGATCGGCGTTGGCGGTTACCACGGTTTGTTTAAGCCGACCGTCTAACGTCAGTTTGCCCAAATTCAGTTCATGCTCAGCCGTTTCATCGCTCAACGCGATTTTTGTAGGCGCCGGCATCTCAACGCGATAAGTGCCTGACAGGCCGCCTTTCTGTTGCTTCAGGTCCGCATTGGCATTCACGATGCCTTTTATCCCCAAGTTATCGGGAAAAAAAGCCGAGAATAAATCCGTCGGCAAGGACGCAGCATCGAGTTTCACCGCAAAGTCGCGGTTGGCTCGATAATCGGCGTCCATACACAAAAATGCCGCGTTTCGTTCGACGCAAGTACGGGATAGGCTCGCGTCGAAGCCCGCGTCTTGCTTGCTCGCGGTTAAATCGGCGGCATGACGTAATCGCCAGGTTCCGGCCGTTGCCGTCGCAATCGTTATTTTTTGCAGTTTGCCTTGCCAGGCCTGTTTTTCCAGCCCACCGCTAATGGTGCCGGAAAGCGATGCCTGTGAACCCTTGATATCCAAATTAAACCGGTGTTTGGCCGGCGTGCCTTTGCCTTCGAGCATCAATTTGTCAATTTGATGAGTGCCGGATGTAAGACGGCTGACATCGAGTTGAAAATTCGACGATTTTTTTTCATCCGGTTGGTAGTCGATCAACAAGCGGAGTTTTTCCACGCCATTTTCTTGATATTTCAGTGCATCTGCGTTGGCCTGAATGCGTGTTATCGGATTTTGCCAATTGCCTTGAATATGACCGTCGGCTTTTAATGTGCCCGCCAAACCGGGCCATAATGCAGCTAAGGCCGGCGTATCGATGTTGAATTTAAGATTCGAATCGACCGGGGCCAATTTTCCATGGGCATCGATCCGGTTGCGGCCGGACCGGATATGCAGATTATCGATATCGATAATATCGTTAACCATGGCCAATCGGCCCTGCGCTTCAACCGGTTTGTCGTGCAAACGGCCGCTCAGTTTTCTGATTTCGGCTTGTATTTTTTGGGAATTATCGTTTAGCGTGCCCGCCGCGTGCGCGTCGAATGTGAGTTTGCCGGCCAGCTCGGCAGCGAAAATGCCCGGGTTGAAGTCTTGTCCTTTGGCATTTATATCGAAAGTGGTCGCATCCAGCCAGCCGATGTTTCCGTCTAAATTAAATGAACCGGCGCTCGATACGATATGGAAATCGTCTATCGTGATCGCTTCGGAACTGCCGTGGCCGGTAAAGTGTAATTCAGCCTCCGGCAAATAGGCCTGTGTTAAAGGTCCGTCGAGTTTCACTTGATAGTCATCGCTTGAACCCTTGATTTCGACGAAGCCTTGCGCGCTGACGAATTGCTGTTCGGACCCCGTAAAAGGCCAGGCCAGCCGTTTCCAGTCGCCCCGGATGTCGAATTCCGGTTTATTCAATAATTCGTTTATTCGACCTTCCACCTTTAATTCGAACGGCGAGGACTGGCTGCTACTGAGCTTGATCTGATTGACGTCGCCCTCCACCATGGTATCGGCTTGCCACCGGCCGTATTCGGCGGTATCCAATTGCCAATGGCTTTGCAAGGAAAAGGGAAACTGTTTGCCCAGCAACACTGCGCCGTCGGCCTTTATCGAGACGGGTTCCGCCGTCAAAGACAGCGAGCGAAGTATCAGCCGGTTTCGTTCGGTAGTCGCCGAAAGCGTGAGATGCTGCACAGTCATTTGATCGTCACCGCTTTGGTAGTGCAGCTGCGTAATGGCCAGCTTGTCGACGGTGATTTGTATCGGCGGGGCAAAATCGGCCCGCCAATCGAAAGGGGGGCTTTCCTCGGTTGTATCGCTAGGTGCCAGATTTACGCTAATGCCGTCCGCACTGAGATCGACGATTTTCAAGCGTCCGAACAATAATCGTGACGGTTGCCACGTCAGATTGAAATGGTTGATATCGACAGTTTCGGTTTCGGTTTGATAATGAAAACCGGTAATGCCGATTCGATTTAGCAAGCGGCCTTCGACTTTCTGTATCGAGGTTTGAGCGGGAAGCGCCGATAGTATTCGCCGCAGCAGCCAGCGGCTGCCGGTTTCGGTGTTGAGCATTGCAAACAAACCGGCCGGTATCAGCAATATCAAGCTTAACAGTATAAGGGCTAGGCGTTTTTTCATAAACGGGTGCCGGCGGCGAAATGGATTCGAAAGGACTCGTTAGCCGGGTCTAACGGTACGGCGAAATCGACACGAACCAAACCGATGGGCGAATACCAGCGTACGCCGAGGCCCACGCCGGTCTTGAAACTGATCTGATCGAGATTGAAGGCGTTACCGCTATCGACGAAGGTTGCGACCCCCCAGTTCTCGAGTATGCTCTGTTCGTATTCCACGCTGACGACGCTCAAAAAACGTCCGCCGATAATATTGCCGTCGTCGTCCTTTGGCCCCAATTCCTTATATCCGTAGCCGCGTACACTGTTCATGCCGCCGGCATAGAATCGATAAGTGGTAGGCAGGTCGTCGAAATCGCTGACGGTTGTGGCCCCGAGTTCGCTTCGTAGTATAAAACGGCCGTTCCACGGACTCGGATGCATCCAGGTGGCCTGCATCGACCCTTGTGCCATACTGATCTGCGATAAGGGGTTTTCATAAGTGCCGGCAAGATTGAACAGCAAACGATAACCGCGAGTCGGACGCAACGGATTATCGGCTACCGAACGTAACCAACTGCCGCCGGGCAGTAACATCAACGTATCGTGGCTCTCGGCATTGTTCTTGAAATGTTCGTAGACTTCGTCTACATAGAGCGTTTGTTTCCAACCGCTTTCGAAGGTATGTTTTAGCCGGGCGGAGAGTTTGGCGGATAACGAATCGAACGTGTCCGTGTTTTCCCGCTTCAGTCCTCCGCCGAAGCTAAAAAAGTCGGTCAGAGGGTCATCCAACGGTACGTCGTATTCGGCATCGGCCACCGATAATACCGGAGAAAAATCGAGGTTGAAGTTCACGAAATGACCTTGTCGATTCAGGCGGCGGTTTGCGTACGAAGCCCCAAGCAACGGGCCTTTGTCGGTATCGTAACCGAGGCCTATGCTGTAATGATGTACTTTTTTAGGAGATAAGGTCAGATGAATCGGCACATGCAGGTCTTCGACTTGCTCCAATTCGGGACGGATATCGATGCTTTTAAAATAGCCGCTCATCGAAAGATTATTATACGTTTTTGACAGGACTGAAGCGTTGTATTCATCTCCCGGCTTGATCGGAACAAACTTTTCGACGAACTCGGGATTCAGGATATCTTGATCGATCGCCACCTTGCCGAAGAGCAGGCGCCGCCCGCTGTCGAAACTCAATTCGATTCGCGCGGTATTGCGTTCTTTGTCGATGAGCAGTTTTTTTTCGATAAATTTATTGTCGAAATAGCCTCGTTCCATCGCCAAGGATTCGATTTTGTTTTTCATGGCCTCGTAGCGGCCATGGTTTAATACCGATTTAAGCTCTTGCTTGAGCTTGTCGAGTAGAGCCTGAAATTCGGGATCGTGTTTCGCTTCACCCTCCAGCACGATGTCGATGCGGTCGATAATGACCGGCGGTCCCGGAGTAATTTTAAATTTGGCTTGCCAGCAGTCCGTATCGAAAGCCAAGTCTTTTTGGGTTTTGCTATGGTAATAACCGACCGCGCGCATGGCTTCGTCGATTTCATTGCCGGCCTCGAAGAAAAGATGGCGTATTTTCCATTCGGGGCTGTCGCATGGTTCTTTTGCCAACGAAAGCGTCAGTTTTACATTGGTCTCGGCTTCTTCATCGTCTTCCAGCCCCAATACCTCGGCGTCCGCAGCCGCAGCGATCGGGTATATGAGTATGCTTATCCAAGCGATACGGCATAGTAACTTGATGAATGACATATGGCGACATAGTAATTGAATCAAGTATAAGAATCTATTCATAGTCGAAGCCGCACGGGATTAGTAACGGGTGAGGCGGGAATCCTATCAGAGTAATGCCGGGCAACGACGTTGACCCGGATAAGCCGTTTTCGCTGCATCCCAAGTTTTATAGCGATTAAACGCTAACACTGACGGCGTTTCTTTCTTTGCAAAGGATATTTCTCCGATACAAAAATAGGCTATAGTCTGCGGATAGGCGACAACAAAAACCAAACCTCTTTTTTTGACAGATCAGCGTCGAGACGGTTCGAAAAGGTATCTGAGTGGAACATTCAAATTCGGAGCATCCTGATGTATTTATTAGCTACGCTCACGCCGATGACGAAGCGCCGTTTGGCGTTAGGTTCGGTTGGGTTACAACGTTTGTCGAAGAATTGAAAAAACGCCTGCGCAGTAAATTGGGCAATAGCGGCGCCAATGTCTGGATGGACTGGCAGTTGCACGCGAACGACCAAGTGACCGAAATGCTGATGGACAAGGTGAATCATAGCCGCGTACTGGTGTTGTTTATGTCGCCAGGTTACGTCAGATCGCAGTGGTGCCGGACAGAGCTGGGTAATTTTCTCGAACGCAACCAGGCCAGCAAGAACCGGGAAAGCGTTTTCATCGTCGAATTGGATCGGACCGAGCGGGAAGCCTGGCATAGGCGATTGCAAGAGTTGACGCCTTTGAGATTGTGGCGGGAAGACTTGGACGGCATTACAGAAACGCTGGGTATTCCTGTGCCTAAGCCGGATCAGGACGACCCTTACTGGCGTAACCTCAACAAGCTGGCTCACCTGATTGCCGAATATCTGAAACGCGACCAACCGCCCATCGGGCCGGCGCCGCTTTCGGCCGGCATCGTTCAAACGGACGCCAAGCTGGATTCGGCGCTCGAACCGAAAAAGCCGACCGTTTGGATTGCCGAACCGACGGACGATTTGATCGATCAGTGGGAAATGCTGGCGGAAGGAATAATCCAAAGCGGGGCCCGGGTTCTTCCGTTAGGGCTGGATACCTATCCGCGCCGAGCGGAAGCCGAATATCGGGTGAGTGTGCGCGCAGAACTCAGCGGATCGGATTTGTTCGTGCAATTATTGGGTCAGGTGCCGGGGCGCCGCCCGAAAGACGGTCAAGTTTCTTTCACTGCGCTACAAGCCGAACTCGCAGCTGAATGCGCCCGACAGAGTAGGGTCGATTTCCTGCGCTGGCGCAACCGCGAGATCAATTTGGAAGACATTGCCGACGGCCGATATCGGCAATTGTTGACCGGTGCGGTAGCCTGTGGTTTCGAAGAGTTTCGGCAGCGCGTGCTGACGCGTATCGCGGATTTGAACAAACCCTTACCGGCGGAACAAGCCATTAGCGATACCGTGAACGAATTGGCGATTTGCGTCAGCGCCGACAAAGCGGACCGCGATTTAGGCTTTCGGATTCGCGATATTTTACTGGAGTTGGGCACGGACGCTCTGACCACGCCGACCGAGCCTTATTCCGGGCAGACGCCGACGGATTTCAATGCGCAATTGGACGAAGTCATGCTTGGCAGCCAAGGCGTGATCATTGTCTACGGGCAATCGTCCCCGGCCTGGGTTCAGGCGCAGTACGTCAGAGCTCGCAAGGTGTTGTCGCAGCAGCGCAAAGGCATCTGGGGCGCGTTGCTGGATGGTCCGCCCCGCGATAAGCCCGATGTAGGGGTGGCTAGCCGTAATCTGATGATGTTGGATTGCCGCGAAGGCCCGCAGCGCCGGCCTATCGAACGCTTCGTCGATGCCTTGCGCGGAGCCGGCCATGCCTGAATTTCACGAAGTCACCCGGCCTTATCCGGGTTTGCGGCCTTTCGAGTCTTGGGAGGGCGAAATTTTCTTCGGCCGCGAGGAACATACCAACCGGCTGCTCGATATCTTGCAGCAACAGCATTTCCTGGCGGTGATCGGGCCTTCCGGTTCCGGCAAGTCCAGCTTGGTGCGGGCAGGCCTATTGCCGGCCTTGCCGCTGGGCTCTATCGGTACCGGATCGGATTGGCGGACCGCGGTTCTGCGGCCCGGTAATCGGCCGATGCAACGCCTGGCCCTGGCGCTGTTGGGGAGTGCGGCATTAGGAGTCGAACTGGTCGGCTCCGACCGATTTCCAAACAATACAGGCCGTCCGACGAACGAAGTTGCCCTGATCGAAGCCGAGCTGCGTCGCGGGCCGCTGGGTTTGGCTGAGGTCGTCAAGGAAGCGAGAAGCCACCACGCCGCCGCAGAGCCCTTCAACCTACTGGTAGTGGTGGACCAGTTCGAGGAAATTTTTACTTATGCCGAGGCGGGCGCTCACCAGGCGGACGAATCGGAGGCCTTTGTCAACTTGCTGTTGGCCCAGCGGGCAGAGGCCGATCAGCGGATTTACATCGTGTTGACGATGCGCACCGATTTTCTCGGTAACTGCGTTCGATTTCTGGATCTCCCTGATGCCATCAACCGTGCCCAATATTTGACGCCAAGGCTAACCCGGGAACAGAGCAAAAGCGCCATTATCGGTCCGGCACGACTTTTCGATGGCGACGTCGAGCCTAGCCTGGTCGACGAAATGATCAATGCCGTCGGTTACGACCCCGACCAGCTACCGATACTGCAGCATGCGTTGGCCCGCATGTGGGAGCGAGCCGAAAGCCGGAAAAAAGCTAAGACCTATATTACTTGGGGCGACTTTAACGGGGTGGGCGGCGTTTCGAATGCGCTTTCGAAGCATGCCAACGAAATATTGGCTTCATTGTCGCCTAAAGGTCAAATAGAGACACCACTGTCGCCCAATCAGCGCGCCGCAGAGATATTGTTTCGCGCTATCACCGAATTACGCGTTGGCGATGGCGGCGGTCAAGCCGTGCGGAGGCCGCAGTCGCTTCGGCAAGTCGCGTTATGGTCCGATAAAGATTGGCAGGCTTTCCTGCCGGTCATCCATGCCTTCGCTGATCAGAACGTCAATTTCATTCATTATGTCGGGGAGCTGAATGAAGATACCGTCATCGATATTTCCCACGAAGCGCTGATCCGCCAATGGGAACTGTTGAAGGAATGGGTCAACGACGAATCGCAAATGGCCCGAGAATACCGGCGCTGGCGGGAACGCGCCGAAGCGAAAGCTTCCGGCGCGGGCGCGCTGCTGGCCGGTGCCGATCTGGCTCGTGCGATTGAGTGGAGAGAGGGTTCGGCCCGGAATACACAATCCTTTTCCAAGCCCGGCTCGGCTTGGGCGACTCGTTATAGCCGAACGCCAATCAATGAACATGGAAATGAATTCGGAGATGTTCTTAAATTTATCGAAGATAGCGAACAAGTCGTACTACGCGCGAAAAGACGGGAGCGCCGGATTAAATTGATCATGGTCGGGCTAACGATCATGAGCCTGGCGGCAACGGTTGTGGCCACTCTCTTTTCCGTTCAGGCCCGCGATAGACTGATTGCCTCGGAAGCCGCTGGATTGTGGCATCCGCTGGATTTCTCGGAAGATGATTTAAACATTACCGAGAAACGCGCCTTAGGATTACTACGGCTAGCGCGTAGCGACGCATCTCACCAACAGGCGTTTCTAGAGCAGTTGTTACGAGGCGAAGCTTTGGCGAGTTGGTTCAATTCCCAATCCGGCTTAGTTCTGAGCGCTGCCGTTGGTTTGAATTTGCAACGAAGAAACTGGTTTATCGAACGCCTGCACGAAATTCCGTTCGAAGCAGAGCAAAAAAAGTCTCTTGTTGTGGCTCGATCGCTTGCTCTGCTCGAGCTAGACGGCGATGTCCGTGCCGATATGCTGATAGCCGCGCTGCAAGTGGCGCAAGGTCAGAATCAAATAGATGCCCTCATTTCGGGATTGACTGCGGTTGTGAGCGACGGGGTCGGCGAAAGCCAAATTCCTAAGGCGGTCGCAAGCTTGATCGCAGCCATCCAATCGGAACAACCGGGATATTCGAAAGTCGCTCTGGGTCAAGGATTGGTTACAGCGATCGGCAAAATGCCGGCGAGCGAAGCGGAATTGACGGTGGAAGAACTTATGGAGGTCATTCAGGAATCATCGGATTTGAAGCAGCTGGATGCCCTCGCCCAGGGCTTGGTCGCCGCGGCCCGCAAAGTGCCGGAAGGCCGAACGGGAACAGTGACGGACACACTGATGATTGCATTTCAGGCGGCGCCTTACTACGTCCAACAAGCGGCCATCGCACAAGGTTTGGCAGCGTTGCTTGGCAATAATCTGTCGGAGAGCCAGACTCGGATGATGGTAGACGCTCTAGTGGCGCCGCTCCAGACCGTGGGGGATGACGAAGCACTGGCCCTTGGTAAGGCCCTGGCGGCAGTGGTTGGCAAAACCACTGGAAATCAGGTTCAAACAATCACGGAGATGCTGATCGCCGAGCTGCAAGCGGCCTATTTTAAGGGCCAAATGGTCGCTATTGGTAAAGGTTTAGAAGTCGTTGCCGGAAGGTTGCCGGAAAACCTGACGTTTCCATTGATTCGGAAATTAACGATCGCACACCAGACTACATATTCATTCGAACAACAGGAAGCATTCGGCAAAGCATTGGTGACGATGGCCGGCATGGTGCCGGAAAGCCAGACGGAGACGGTAACCGAACAGTTGATCGGCTTGCTCCAAGCTGAGAATGTGTCGTCAGTTCGGCAGGTGTATTTGGGTAATGCATTATCGGCAGTCGCACGCAAGCTGCCGGAAAGCAGTGTCGGTGCCGTAAGCGACAAGCTTATGCTCGCTCTCCGAATCGCCGATCAGTATGAACAACAGGAGGCGGTCGGAAAAGGTTTGGAAACCGTAGCGGCTAAGGTGCCGGAGCGTTTCGCGCAGAGGCTGACGGATAAGTTGATCGACGAACTCGAGAATAGGGCAAAATCTTCCGTACAAATGGTTGTCCTTGGCAGTGCGCTGGAAGCGGCGGCCGGCAAGCTGCCGGAAACTGTGGCGGAAAGCGTGACGGATCGTTTGATCGGCGAACTTAAGTCGCTGAAGTACACCGAACAGCGGGTGGCTGTCTGTCGCGGTTTGGTCGCTGCCGCCGGCAAGATTCCTGCGGACGGATTGAAAAAGACAGCGGACAACATGATCGGGGTGATCAGAGAATCAAGCAACTCCGATCAATTGTCGGTGCTGGGTAATGGCTTGGCGGGGGTGGCCGCCAGAGTTCCGGAAAACCAAGTCAACGCATTGGTTAACGAACTCGTTGCCGGGATAGAGACATCGCAGGATTCGGCTCACTTGATTGCCTTCAGTCTGGCTTTGGCGGCGCTGTCCGGCGAGTTACCGGATTTTCAGGTCGAGAGCGTGACCGATAATCTGATGGCCGTGCTCCGGAGGACGTCGGACTATGGCGAGTCGCGAGCGCTCGGCCTGAGCGCGGCAAACGTCGCCAGGTATATTGCCGACGATCAACAGGCCGCCTCCGTGCTATTCGAACTCCTGAAAAACCCTTTACTCCCCCGCGATGCGCTAACCGACGCAATTCGCAAGCGTTTCCCCGACGCACCGAGCAAAGACCAAGGTTTCTGGGTGCTGATCGAATGGGCGGACCGGCAGCGAAAGGAAAACCGATTCCCTAATCTGGACTTGGCGTCACCGTTAAAACCCCCGATAGAAACGGCCGCCAGCCAACCAGCCCGCATTCAGTGAACAAAGCGCCGCGCGTTTTAAAACCGCACGCTACCCTCAAAAAAGCGATTATTAATCAATAATATACAGCTGATTCTAAGCGAAATCGGCTCAAGCTGTGCCTGATCGAATATAATATCGTCGATTTTGAACAAGCAACTCTTAATTAAGGCCGCACCGGCTAAGGTTGCCTTATGCGCCCCAAGCCATCATTTTTATCGGATTTTTGCCCCATTTAGTCTATGCCTTTTGCTCCTCTAAGCTCGATATCAAGCCGAATCATTCTGACACTTTCCAAGTTGCCTATCCGTTTCCCTTGGTTGATCCTACTGCTGTTCGCTTTGATCAGCGGCTTCAGTCTGAATTACACCATGCATCACCTGGGAATGAATACCAATACCAGCGACTTGTTATCGCAGGATTTGCCGTTTCTTAAAATTCGGGCCAAGTTGGAAAAGGCGTTTCCCAAGGATGCGGGCGCCGTGATTGTGGTAGTGGAATCGCCGACACCGGAACAAACCGCAATGGCTGCGGAATATGTGGAAAAGCGTTTACAGAAGGAAAAACGTTTTTTCGAATCGTCGTATATTCCGGTTGATAATGCCTTTTTTCGCCGGGAAGGTTTTTTGTACCTGAGCCTACCTGAGCTCGAGGATTTATCGACTAAATTGATCGATGCCCAACCGTTTATCGGTTATTTGTCCGAGCATTACAATTTCGCCGGTTTGATGGAAATTATCGGGCTGGCATTGGAAGGCAAGGAGCACGACTTGACCATGCCGATGGATCCCCTGTTGAACGCCATCGATCAGTCTGTCGTTTCGACCAAGGCCGGCCGGAATCATTACTTGTCATGGCAACAATTGCTGACCGACACCAGCTTAGGTGAGGATCAAACCAGGCGTTTGATTATTGCCAAGGTCCATGTGGACTTCAAGCAACTGATGCCGGCTAGTGGGTCGATGGCGTATTTGCGAGGCTTGGCCGGCGAGACGGCCAAACGATTTCCCGGGGTCGAACTGAGCTTTACCGGCGATGTTGCGCTTGAGCATGAGGAACTGGAAACGGTTAATAAGGATATGGTGGTTTCCAGTATCGCTTCGTTGGTGCTGGTGTGTACGGCTTTATGGATAGGTTTGCGTTCGTTTCGTTTATTGTTGGTGACGTTTATCGCATTAGTCGTCGGCTTGGTTCTGACCGCCGGTTTCGCCGCGCTGACGATAGGTCATTTAAATCTGATATCGGTGGCGTTTGCGGTGTTGTATATCGGCTTGGGCGTGGATTTTGCCACGCACTTGTGTTTGCGCTACCAGGAATGCCGCGGAGAGGGAATGGATTCCGAACAGGCCATTTCGAATAGCATGAGTACCGTCGGCCGCTCGCTGTTTTTATGCGCCTTGACCACGGCCATTGGCTTTTTGGCGTTTATTCCAACGGATTTTGTCGGGGTATCGGAATTGGGTATTATTTCCGGCGCCGGGATTTTTATCGGTTTGATCACTTCGTTGAGCTTGTTGCCGGCCTTGTTGAAATTACTACCGATCAAGTCGTGGCCGGCCGACGGCGGCGCAAATTTTCCGGCGTGGGTTTATGCTTTTCCTTTTCGCCATGCCAAGGGAATTTTGATCGGTGCGGTGGTCGCGGCTATATTGGCCAGCTTGAGCTTGACGCGGGTGCGCTTTGACTCCAATCCGATCAATTTGCGCGATCAGACCACCCAGTCGGTGATCGCATTCAAAAAATTGTTGAAAACCAAAAACGATTCGCCGTTTGCCACGTCGGCATTGACGGATAGTTTAGGACATGCCGACGAATTGGCGGCTAAATTCGCCAAACTGCCCAGCGTGCACGAAGCGCTGACGCTCAGTAACTTTGTTCCGGAAAACCAAGACGCTAAGCTGGATATCATCGATAACTTGAACCTGATCATGCCGGTGCAATTGAATCGTTTCGAAACGGCACCGGGGCCGTCCGACGTCAGAGCCGCGCTAATCAAGCTAAGCGGCATTTTACAAAAAATACTGGATCAGCCAACCACGCCGGCCACGCGAGAGGTATTGGCCAAATTACATCAGGATATAACGGATTTCGTTGAATTTGCCGATACCCGGTCTGACCCGGCCGGACAGTACGCAAAATTGGAAAACAGTATCCTAGGATTGCTGCCGCATACGATGCTGATGTTGCGCGACGGACTGCGGGCCGGCGAGATCGGTATCGATGATATACCGGAAGAAGTCCGTTCGCATTGGGTTAGTAAGGACGGCTTATACCGAGTGCTGGTATTTCCGAAGCAGGATTTAAACGATCCGGAGAACCTAAAGAACTTTGTCAGCCAAATCTTGGCGACCGATCAGAATGTTTTCGGTTTGCCCATCGGGGAGGTCACTACCGGCCAAGCGGTAGTCCGGGCGTTTGTGCAAGCCTTCACTAGCGCATTCGTGATGATTTTTCTGCTGCTTCTGGTGTTGACGCGTAGCTTCAAAGAGACCTTGCTGGTCGTTACTCCGTTATTATTAGCGGCCTTGCTGACTGCCGCGGTTAACGTGTGGTTGGAAAACCCGTTTAATTTCGCCAACATCATCGTACTGCCGTTGCTGTTGGGTATGGGGGTGGACAGCGGCATTCACATCGTACATCGCCTGCATCATCAAGCGGATCATACGCAACTGCTACAATCCAGCTCCGCTCGCGGCGTGTTTTATAGCGCATTGACCACGCTATGCAGTTTTTCCAGCTTGGCTTTCAACACGCATGCGGGTACCGCAAGTATGGGCTTGTTACTGGCTATCGGTATTTCGCTGATGATTGTTTGCAGTCTATTGGTGTTGCCGGCGATGTTGGCTAAATTCCGCGTCAAAAAATAATTTTTCAACCATCGAAATCTTGAGGCCGCCGGTTTGTGAATTTTTCCGCGCGGCTTTCGGTTTCAACCTTCCTCTATTCTGATTGGGAAGCCATCCACGTTTTGACTGGCAAGCGGCCGGACAAAGTGGCTTGCTGACCGGTTTTATCATCATCACCTGCAGTTCGAATAGGAGAACCATGCTCTTTTTATCTAAAAAACAGGATTGGCTAGGCAACATCCGCGGCGATGTGTTGGCCGGTGCGGTCGTCGCGTTGGCGTTAATTCCGGAAGCGATCGCTTTTTCGATTATTGCCGGAGTCGATCCTAAGGTTGGGCTATATGCCTCGTTTTGCATTGCCGTGATCACGGCTTTTGTCGGCGGCAGGCCGGGTATGATTTCGGCCGCCACCGGTGCGATGGCCTTGCTGATGGTGACCTTGGTCAAGGAGCACGGCTTGCAATATCTATTGGCTGCGACCTTGTTGACCGGGGCTTTGCAAATCATCGCCGGCTATTTGAAATTGGGCAGTTTGATGAGCTTCGTATCGCGTTCGGTCGTGACGGGATTCGTCAATGCCTTGGCCATTTTGATTTTCATGGCGCAGCTGCCCGAATTGACCAACGTGAGCTGGCACGTTTATGCGATGACCGCGACCGGTTTGGCCATCATTTATTTATTCCCTTATTTGCCGGTGATCGGTAAATCGTTGCCATCGCCCTTGGTTTGTATTATTTCGATGACGGCGGTTTCCATATATTTCGATCTGGACATTCGCACAGTCGGCGATATGGGCGAACTACCGGATACCTTGCCGGTTTTCTTGTGGCCGCAGGTGCCGCTGAATTGGGAAACCCTGGCTATCATTGCGCCTTATTCGGTGCCGTTGGCGGTGGTCGGTTTGCTGGAATCCTTAATGACTGCGACCATCGTCGACGAATTGACCGATACGACCAGCGATAAAAACCGCGAATGTAAAGGCCAAGGCTTGGCTAATTTGGGCGCGGGCGTGTTGGGCGGTATGGCCGGCTGCGCGATGATCGGCCAATCGGTGATCAATATCAAATCCGGCGGGCGAGGGCGCTTGTCGACCTTTATCGCGGGCACTTTGTTATTGATTATGGTGGTGTTTCTGGACGAATGGATTTCCCGAATTCCGATGGCGGCGTTGGTGGCGGTGATGATCATGGTATCGGTAGGTACGTTTAGCTGGCGCTCCATCCTTAATTTAAAAGAGTATCCGGTATCCACCAACGTCGTGATGCTGGCGACGGTGGGCGTGGTGGTGTGGACGCATAATCTGGCCTTGGGCGTATTTGTAGGGGTGTTGCTGGCATCGTTATTTTTTGCCAATAAGATCAGTCACTTCATGTATGTCGACTCCGCTTGGGACGAGGCTTCGTCAACACGGACTTACCGTGTGGTTGGCCAGGTATTCTTCAATTCCGCCGATAAATTCACGAACGCATTCGACTTTAAAGAAGCCCTGGACAGGGTCATTATCGATTTACACCGGGCCCATTTCTGGGATATTAGTTCGGTGACGGCGTTGGACAAGGTCGTGTTAAAGTTCCGGCGCGAAGGGGCGGTGGTGGAATTGGTCGGTCTGAACGAGGCCAGCAGCACCATCGTCGACCGCTTCGGCGTGCACGATAAACCGGAAGAGATTGAAAAAGTCATGGGAGGCCATTGATGCAAATTCAAGAAAATACCGTATTGGCCTGCGTGGACGGGGCGAAATTGACCGAGGCCGTGTGCGACTATGCTGCCTGGATCGCGCAGCGGGTCGGCGCTCCGTTGAGCTTGATGCATACCATCGATCATCATCCGGAAACGGCGAACATGATGGACTTGTCCGGCAATATCGGGGTCGATAGCCTGGATCAATTGTTGGAGGATATCGCTCGCCTGGATGAACAGCGCAACAAACTCAAGCTTCAGCAAGGAAAATTGATATTGCAGGCGGCTAAACAACGGGTGCAACAAGCCGGGATAGAGGAACCTTTCTTACATCAGCGTCACGGCGGTTTGGTTGAAACCTTGATCGAATCGGAAGACAGGTTACGGGTGCTGGTGATCGGTTTGCGCGGCAAAGTGCACGAAAACCAACCGAACGGAATCGGCGCCAAGCTCGAATCCCTTATTCGCTCGCTGCATAAGCCGATACTCGTGGTAAACGATGTGTTTAGCCCGCCTAAGCGCATCATGATCGCTTACGACGGCGGCAAGGCCGCGGAAAAAGCCGTGGATATGGTCGCCGGCAGTCCGCTTTATCGCGGCTTGTGCTGCCATTTGGTTTGCGTCGGCAATGACGGCCAATCCGATGCATTGCTGGACAGGGCGGCCGGTAAGCTGAAGCAGGTGCCGGATTTGGAATTAGTCAGTCAAAGCTTGAGCGGCAAACCGGAGCAAGCCTTGTGCGAGTATCAAGCCCGGCACGACATCGATATGACGGTGATGGGCGCCTTCAGCCATACGCGTTTTCACGATTGGCTGTTAGGCAGTTTCACTACGAAGATGCTGACACACAGCCCTAAGCCGCTATTGTTGTTGCGCTGATCGGCCTTGGCTTAGGATTTGGCCAAAAACCACTTCCCGTTTTGCCGGTGCGAACCCTGGAGCATACCGAATGAGGAACGCCGTGAACCCTTCCATGGGGGAGCGTCCTTGCTGCCGACATCCTCACTCGGTTCGCCCCCAGTGACTATTGCCATATCGGGAAGTTATTTTGGACGATATCCTTAGGATGATGCGGCGTGCCACGGCTTATATAATTTTGAACAAGTCTAATTGCGGGGTTTGAATCGGAACGGGCTCCACTTTCCATATATCGCGGCAATATTCGACGATGGTTCGGTCGGATGAAAATTTGCCGGAGCGGGCGGTGTTCAAAACCGACATTTTTTGCCAGTTCATATTGTCGCGATAAGCCGCATCGACTTGGTCTTGGCAGAGCCTATAAGCTTCGAAGTCGGCGAAGACCTGATACGGGTCGCTGTACAGCAAGTTATCGGTCAGGTTGCGGAATACCTCCGTGTCGCCATGAGAGAAAAAGCCGGTATTGATTAAATCGATGGCCTGTTTAATATAGGGGTTGTTGCTGTAATGGTCGTGCGGCCTATAGCCTTTTTTCCACAACGCTTTGACTTGGTCTGCTGTGTTCCCGAACAGGAAGAAGTTGTCCGCGCCGACTTCCTCGCGGATTTCGATATTGGCGCCGTCCAGAGTGCCTATGGTCAACGCGCCGTTCATGGCAAACTTCATATTGCCGGTGCCCGACGCCTCCTTGCCGGCGGTGGATATTTGTTCCGACACCTCCGCCGAAGCGTAGATGTGTTGGCCGTTGGTGACATTGAAGTTCGGTACGAATACGACTTTCAAGAGGTCCTTGGTGTGACGGTCGCGGTTGACGACATCCGCGACCGAGTTGATCAGTTTGATGATCAGTTTCGCCATGTGGTAACCGGGTGCGGCTTTGCCCGCAAAAACGAATGTGCGCGGATGTAATTCGAAATGCGGATCGGTTTTCAGGCGTTGGTATAGGCTGATGATGTAAAGGATGTTCAAGTGTTGGCGCTTGTATTCATGGATGCGCTTGACTTGCACGTCGAATAAGGATTCGGGGTCGACACCGAATCCGGTGCGTTGATACAGGTTGACGGCGAAGTCATGTTTATTCAGGCGTTTTGCGTCTTGCCACAGTTCCAGAAAACCGGAATCTTCGATTGAAGCTTCCAATTTTCTTAATTCCGCTAAATCTCCTACCCATTTGTCGCCTATTGCTTCGGAAATGACACGGCTTAATCGTGGGTTGCATAAAGCCAACCAGCGTCTTGGGGTGACTCCGTTGGTTTTATTGCTGAATTTGGCCGGACAGAAGCCGAAGAAATCTTTCAGCACCTCTTCCTTTAACAGTTCGGTATGCAACGCGGCTACGCCGTTAATGGCGTAACTGCCAACGCAGGCCAAATGCGCCATGCGTACCTGGCGGGTTTCCGCTTCAGAGATTAAGGACATGCGCATCACTTTTTGCACATCATTCATATATTCCGCCCGGATCTTATCCAAGAAGTGGTGATTGATGTCTAAAATGATTTCCAGGATTCTGGGCAATAAGCGGCCCATCATGTCGACGGGCCAGCATTCCAATGCTTCCGGCAGCAGCGTGTGATTAGTGTAGGCGAAGGTGTTTTGCGTGATGTACCATGCGCTGTCCCATGGCGTATCGTTTTCATCGACTAACAGGCGCATCAGTTCGGCAATAGCGATGGCCGGATGCGTGTCGTTTAGCTGCGCCGCAAATTTCTCATGAAACCGCTCTAATTTGATGCGCTGGGTTTTCATGATGCGCAGCATATCCTGCAGGGAACAGGACACGAAAAAATATTGTTGCGCCAGCCGCAATTCCTTGCCTTGCAAGGTGCCGTCGTTGGGATACAGGATTTTGGTCAGATTTTCGGACGAGACTTTTTCTTCGACGGCACCGTAATAATCGCCTTGATTGAAACGGCCGAAGTTAAATGATTCCGGCGCAACGGCTTGCCAAAGCCTTAAAGTGTTGGCGGTGTTGTTTCGGTAACCCAAGATAGGCGTATCGTAAGGTATGCCTTTGACTATCCACCCCGGGATCCATTTGACACGGCGTTCGCCGTATTCATCGATTTGGGTTTCCGTATGGCCGCCGAGCTTGATCTCAACAGCCCATTCCGGACGCACAAGTTCCCATGGATTGCCTTTGAGCAACCACTTATCGGTTTTTTCGACCTGCCAGCCATCGACGATAAGCTGTTCGAAAATTCCGAATTCGTAACGTATGCCGTAACCCACCGACGGAATTTCCAAGCTGGCTAAAGAGTCCAAAAAGCAAGCGGCCAAACGCCCTAATCCTCCGTTGCCCAAACCGGGTTCGGGTTCCTCGGCTAACAAATCGTCGATTTTCAGGCCCAACTCTTCCATGGCTTGGCGGATTTCATCGGTCAGACCTAAATTTAACAAGTTCGACGCCAAATGCGGTCCCATCAGGAATTCGGCGGATAAGTACGCGACGGTACGGGATTTATTGCTGGTATATTCGTTTGCCGTGCCGACCCAGCGCGCCATGAGCATGTCGCGAACGGTATAGGCCAAGGCCATGTAGTAATCAAACGTGGTGGCCAGAGCCGGAAATTTTCCTTGAACGTTGACCAGGTTGCGGAAAAAGCTGAGTTTGATTTGTTCGGTTGTTGGTGTTTCGCTATTCGTCATAGTGACTTCCGTTGAATTGCGGGTTAGCGATCTATTCGGCGGCGTGTGTCTCGGGTATTACTGAATATAAGCAAAACCGAAGCCAGGAAAATCATGGATGAAAAAGGCTCTATGAAGTGAGTTTGATTTTGTAGTGCCTACACATCCAATACGGCTGCCGGATAGGCGGGAGCCGGCTAAAACCGTGCGGTCAGAGCAATCTGAAGTGTGTGGCGGCAAGTCTTATATCAGATAGACATAAGTAACTTGTCGGAATTGACTACTCATTTTGATAGGGATGCTGCACTAATAATGAGCGCGGCCCTCCTGAATTCAGCACTTAACTGGTGCGCGCATGAAGCCGTGTTGGAGAGAATAATTGCCTGAACTGAAACGGTTCAAACTCGGCCTGACATTTGGAAAATTCAACCGTAGAATAATTGTCGCCTCATCCCCCAAGCGCTGCGTATAAAGCGAGAGCTGAAGTTCCACTGGGTCAACGTGGAAGTCGGAAGGGTCATAATACCGTTTGAAGGCCGGGGACAATATCATCCGGCCCGACGGAAAGGATCCTACTTTGTTCAGGCAAGCGAAGAACGGAGGATCGGCGGATTGCCATGGACGCTACCAACCCCGGAAAAGATCTGGACGCTACAGACGACTGCATGGATGCAGGAGCTATAGCAACGCACGAGCAGTTGCTGAGGAAACTAAGAGGGCTCAGGATATTCGGAATAACGCGGTAAACTGTCGCCGTCGCAGGACCAGTCGGCGCGCGAGTCCCAAAAAATGCGTGCCTGCGGCTTGATCGGTGCTTGGTCGTCCAGGGAGCCGGCCGGAATCATGACGCCGTCGATTTCCGGCACGAATCGGGCCACCGCGCTGCCGCATTCGCTGCAGAACTGGCGGGCAAAGCGTTTGGCTTCCGGCACTTTAAAACGCTTCAACAGCGATTCGCCTTGGGTAAAGACCAACGCCGCGTTCGATAGGAATAAATTGCTGGCGTGGCCGGCGCCGGACGACTTTCTGCAGCGCGCGCAATGGCAATGGTAAAACCGCTGCGGATCGCCGCTGGCTTGATATTGCACGGCACCGCACAGGCAACCGCCTTTTAAGGTAACTTCCGACATGACATATCCTGTTATTTAAAATGGCTGGGGCGGGTTTGTTCAACTTCAAAATGCGCTTTTTATCACGCCGCCATCGACTCGCAAAGCCGCTCCGGTGGTTGCCGAGGCCAGCGGGCTGGCCAGATAGCAAACCAGCGATGCCACTTCGTCGGTGCTGGCAAAGCGTTTGATCAGCGAAGTCGGGCGGACTTTTTCGAAGAACTCCCGTTCAAATTCCTCTAAGGTCGAGCCTTGCCGGGCAGCCAGTTCGTTGACGAAATCGCCGACGCCCCGCGAACGGGTCGGACCGGGCAGTACCGAGTTCACTGTAATGCCGGTGCCGGCCACGTGCTCGGCCAAGCCTCTGGCCACGGCGATTTGCGCGGCCTTGGTCATGCCGTAATGAATCATTTCCGCGGGTATCTGCACGCCGCTTTCGCTGGAGATGAAGATAATCCGCCCCCAATCGCGTTGTTTCATCGCCGGCAGATATAACCGGGATAAACGCACGCCGCTGAGCACGTTCACCTCAAACAAGCGGCGCCAATCGGCATCGGGGATGTCTTCGAACGCCAGCGGTTCGAAAATGCCCAGATTGTTGACCAGGATATCCAGGCTCGGGTGCGCTGCGAACAGCTCCGATGCCGCGCGCTCATGGGATAAGTCTCCGGCAAACCCGCCTACATCCCCCGCCGCGACGGGCTTTAACGCCTGAATCGCGCGTTGTACCGATTCGGCCGAACGCCCGTTGACGATAACCGTTGCGCCTTCCCCGGCCAATGCCTTGGCGATGGCGAAACCGATTCCGGCGGTGCTGCCGGTAACCAGAGCCGTTTTGCCGTTTAATTTAAGATCCATGCTACCTCCAACAGGCTGGTGAGCCTTGGTCTATATCCATCACAGTTCGAAATTCGGCACCGGAATGTCGGTCAAAGGACGCCGTCAATACGTCCCTGCTGGCCGAACACCTCGGTGTCTAATTAGGTTCCTGCCGAAAATTGAAGTGCGAAAGGTATAACGTTACCCTACGAAAACAGAAATGCCTATAGCATCGCTCATCTGCCGCCTCCCGTCGCGGATTGCTTTGCCTGCCGGTTATGCATGAATTGATTTCACATCCATGATCGACAAGACAGTGAAACTATACCGTCATTGCCGGAACCCGCACACTTACCCAGTTGCGGTTTGGGCCGGCTTGGAGACTGCGGACATTGGCGGTAACCCAAGGACAGCTGATTGTATAAAGACGTTAATCAGTTTTTTCCGGCTGATCGGGTATTTGCCGCGAGATGGGTGTCATCCGGTCGGCGTAATCGCGAAGTAGAGTCAGCAAGCGCGGTGCCGACAGATCCGGGGTCTCGCCGTGAACCCTTATGTCCATCCGGCACACATCGTTTTCATAATGGCTGACCGCACCGAGTCTGGTCAGCCAGGCCGCCATCAGCCGGTTTTCCGGCAGTACGAAACCGCGCAATATTTGCACGCCTTTAAGATAGGCCATTCTGTAAAGTACCGCCATCAACAGACTGCCGATACCCCGGTGTTGATGACTATCGATGACCGTCACCGCGAACTCGGCAATTTCGGCTTGATTCGGCAGCCGGATAAAGCGGGCGATACCGACTCCAGGGTGCTCGGTTTGCGCGCGGGTCAGCGCAATCCAAGCCACATGGTCGTGCTGATCGACTGCCGTGAAATAATGCAGTTGCTCGTCCGACAATTGAGAAATCAACGAGAAAAAGCGCAGATAACGCGACCGCGAGGATAAGGCGGACATGCCGTCTTGCACGATTTTCCGGTCGTCCTGCCGGACCGGCCTGAAATCGAAGCACTCGCCGTCCAACGCCACGCTAAAGCCGTTGACGCTATCGAAATATTCCCGCTGCATGATTATGCTCAGTCCAAAGTGGCGAGATCAAGAGTCGCCATCTGCGGGTCATCCAAAAACCGCGATTCAAGAAACAGTTTGGTCTCAGGTTGAACAAAAATTCGCAAGAAATGAATATCCATAAGCGCTATTTCTTACAGTTTTTGCATGCCGTGTTTATGAAAATTACGTGGTCAATCGAAGCAATGGCGTTTGGTTAGTGGCGGGTAGTTAACTTTTTAGTTTAAATTCCATTACCTGAACGGCCCGCTGTTCAACGGCTTGACCCTCGACAAATGCGGGCTTGAAGCGCCATTGTTTGATCGAGTTAATCGCGGCTTCGCCGAACACGTCTTTAGGATCGTCGCTGATCACCTTGACCTGTTTGACGGTTCCGTCGGTTGCGACGATGATTTCAACTTTAACCCAACCTTCGATACCCAGTGATTTAGCGCGCCACGGATAAACCGGCATGACACGCGAAACGGCGATCAAACGCCGGTTGACCGGTTTGGGTTTGGGGGGTTCCGGTTTTTGTTCGACATCCCACTTCGTTGGCGGCGCAGTCACGCGCGAGTCTTTTCCCGCCACGCTTGCGAACGAAGCCCCGGTTCCGTCCAGGGGAATATCGAGTTTAGGCGCCGCCACGGTGGTTGTTTTTTTGACGGGCTTTTTGACTGCTTGCTTGACCGGTTTTTTAGGCGGAGGCTCCTTGACCACTTCCTTAGGCTGTTCCGGAGGTTTTTCAGGCGCTTGTTGCTCGATCGGCTTTTCTTCGGGCGGAGGCTCTATGGGCTTGGGCTCCGGCGGTTTTTGGGCGACGCGGATGAACTCGATCGCACGAATCGTCGGCAATTGTTCACGCGGCGTATCGTCGCAATTGATCAAACTGGCAATCAGCATCAGCAGTATCAGGTTTATCACGGCCGCGACTATCAACATCGTGAAAAACACGTACGCTTTTTGAGTCCATTTCGAAGAGGCGACCTTTACGTTCATTATTCGGTGGGTTCCGAGCTGGCGGCGACGGAGATGCTCTCGAATCCGGCCAATCGAATTTGATCCATCACTTTGACCAACAAACCGGTGCTGGTGTTGGCGTCGGCCAGAATCACGGCGGAATGGGTAGCGGTAGACAATCCCATTTCATTGAGGCGCGCTCTTAACAGGCGAATGTCGACCGATACGTTGTTGAGCCAAATTTGTTCGTCGGCGCTGATGGTGACGATGACTTCAGCGTTTTGCTGGGGATTTGCCGTTTCCGCTTTGGGCCGCTCCACGGTGACCGTGGACTCGCGGATAAAGGAAGTGGTGACCAGAAAAAAGATCAACAAAATAAACACCATGTCGATCAGCGGCGTCAGATTCAGCTCGTCGACACCGGTCGGGCCGCTGCCGTTACGTCGCGTCGTTAAACTGTTTTTTCTCATAAACCCGTTCCCCATGTCCCAAGCCGGCGTTCACAAGCCGATGATCGTTGATTTAGATCGTGACTCGCCGCCAGTCCGAACAAACCCAACACCAAGCCGGCCAATGTCGTGATCAAGGCCTGCGAAACGCCCCTGGCAACGATGCGGGTTTCCGCGTTGCCGAAGATTCGGATCAGATCGAAGGTTTCGACAATTCCGGTCACCGTGCCAAGCAAGCCCAGCATCGGCAAAATACCGGACAAGGTCTTGATCAAATTTAAATAACGCCTGATTTCCAAACGTACTTCGGTTCGCTCGATGAGGGTCGGGTGCGCGTGATCGCCAAATAGCGCACGGTGACTGATTAGCCACGGAAAACGGTACAGCATATACCAATAACGTTCCAGTATCAGTGTCCATAGCCAAAATGATACCAGCAATAAAGGCCACATGACGGGGCCACCCAAGTCCATTACGCTTTCGCTTTGCTGTTCTGTCCAGTCAAAGATGGTTTGCAGATCAAGATTGTTCATCTTCGCATTCGCCCGTTGATTATGCGGCGGCTATATCGACGCCGGCATCGGAGGCAGTAGTCCGGCGTTCAAGGCGATGGGCCAAGGCCACGGAGATATGCGCTTCCAGAATTGCCGCCAATGCCTGGCTCTTACCGGCTAACAAGCTATGCAGCAACAATATCGGAATGGCGGTGACTAAACCTTCAACCGTCGTGACCAAGGCTTCCGATATGCCGCCGGACATCAATTTCGGATCGCCGGAACCGTGCAAGGCGATTGCTTGGAAGGTTTCTATCATGCCGGTTACCGTGCCCAACAAACCCAGCATCGGCGCGATGGCGGCGACTAATTTCAGAAATGCCAAACCCTGTTCGAGCTGGGTCTGTTCGATGGTCAGCGATTCGTCTACGATCAAATACAGCGCTTCTTCATCGTTCAATGTCGATTGATGCAGCTTTTCGAGCAAACGGCCAAGCGGATTATCGGCTAGGAAACCCTGCGTATGCAGTTGCGTTTCTATGCGACGACTAATTAGGGTCAGTTTGGCAAACCGGTAAATACTCAGCAGCAATGCCAAAAGGCCCAGACTCAGAATCAAATAGCCGACCGGTCCGCCTTGTCCTATACGTTCCTTAAAATTGGGCGCCTGTACCAACAATTGCAAAATTTGCCCGCCCGACGGATCCACGGCCAAGGTCGCGAGCGAGCCGGAATCGACGGTCGGAAACATCTTGGCCAGTTCCAGAATTTCGGCGGAAGGTTGCCGAGAAAGTTCGACCAGCCGGTTATCTTCACCCGAATGTGTTAAATACAGTCCGTCCGCAATCAGACTAAAGCCGCCGATACTTAACACGCTTTTGTCCGCGGGTAGACCGTTCGGGGCGTATACCTGAGCATCGAACACCGATACCCGCCGCTGAATATCCAATCGATGCAACAAGCCGATCAATAACTGCCTCAGCTCGTTCGCATTAGGGGTATGACGATTGTCGATCAGCGTATCGAGCAATTTTATTTGCTTGGCATACTCCGAATCCGGCGTTTGTTGCTGATAAAAAATTTTAAGATTAGCCGCATTTTCCCGAATGCCTGAGATCAGCGTGGTCTTGCTTGCCAACGCGGCATCGAATGCGGCAAGCGTTTTTTCGGGAACCGCTTCTAGTTCAGGCAGGCTGAAATCTTCTGATTTTTCGACGCCGAATAACGGTAATTCCATTAGTTGCGGAGGTTCGATTTTGCGTGCGATGCGTAAACCTTTTGCGATGCGGGCGTTAGCCGTTTCCGACAAGGGCAGCCATTTGACTTGAGCGCGCGACCAGATTCCGCTCTCCGCGCCATCGAAGGTCTGATAATAAAGAGCTAATTGTCCTATTCTGAGGAAATCGACCAAACGCTTTTGGCCATTGATGTCCAACTCCGCCTGGTAGGTTTCTATGGTCTTACCGAAATCCAGCTCTATCCGATAGCTTTCCAGCAAGCGGCGGTATTTTTCCGCTTGATTGATATCCGATGTGGCGGGCAGCTTTTCTAAACGCTCAATCCGCGCCTGGCGTTCGGATAACATGAACGGCGAACTCGTGCCGATATAGCGCTTTAACGCGGCGACGCTATAGTCGAACAAGCGGTTTAATTGCTGATCCAATAATTGCTCCGCCTCCAGCGTAACAGTCTTGTCGGCGCTGTCGGAATTAGAGGCCGACGACGTGCTATCCGGCTTGGCGGTTTTCTGAGACGGGGGTGCGGCAAAAACCAAGGCAGGCCATGCAATGAGTAAATAAGCCCAAATAAGCCGTCGCGTGTTGAAGGAATAGAGGTTGCGTAATTCCAACTTAAACTCCATGTTTGAAAATAAGGTAAAAGTATCCGGCCGGTCGGCCGCGATCAGCAAGGCTGACAAAAACCGTACCGTTTTCCATACGAACATGATACACGCGTCGGATTAATATTAGAAACCCGGACTTATGCCGTTGTTGAACGCGAATTCCCGTTAATCGGCAACAATATCTTGTAACTGTTTATGGCTTAAATTCATAAGCCCCTATATCGATGGCGCCTTGGGAAATACGTGTTTCGACCGCCAAGGGATGCCGATATTGGAATTTCGGCCGAAGCGGGAAACCATTATCCGCGATTCCAGGCTCCGTACCTTGGTCGATAGCGCTTGAATCGGCCTGTAAGCGATAGTCGTAGTCGCTAGGGTTATTGAAAGAAGCTTTGCTTGTGAATTGGCTCCGATATTCCTTATAAAGTCCTTCTATGCGGCCGCTTGCGCCGGCCAGCAAGTTGTTGATTAATGTGGCCGGGCTGCGGCTGTGGTTGTTGACAAAAACGCCGCGGGGGCGATCGTTAACGAAAGTATTGTTCACCAGATAAAGGGCTTGTCCGGAGAGTTCCCGATTATGTTCCGCAGCGAACGACACCATGGTCGAATTTTCGGAATCCGGACTTTGGCGGAACTGGTTGCCGATCACAAAGGCTTGCCCGCCATTGGGAAAATCCACCAGATAACTGGATGCCTTTTTTTCATCGCCGATGCGGTTGTAGAGTAAATAGTTTTCTTGCGCGCGCGATTTTACGTTGTGCCCGGTTTCAGCGTCATGGATATAGGAATGACTCAAGGTAAATCGCCGGATGTTGCCTATATAGATGTTATGGCCGAGCGATCCGTAACGCGGATAATCGACCGTATTGTCGTTAAATTCCGAGCCTTCGATCACTATCTCGCTGAGCAGGTTCGTGCCGGTCAGTATGCCCATTTGATTGTGATGAAAATGGCAGTTACTTATGCTTAGGTTGGTGCCTTCGAAGCGAATACCGGCGCCGTTCATTGCGGGTACGGCCGCTTCTGAAAATTCGATATTTTCGATGCGGATATCGTTGCCCTGCAGCACCCAGATTGCTTTTTTTTCGGCCGCGCTGCCGTCCGCCCGGAGATGGGCGCGCCCGTTGTTTCCGCGTAACGTCAGTCGATTTTGCGGCCAGATTGCCGCATCACCTCGATAGGTGCCTGCTTCGATAAGGACGATGTCGCCGTCGGTCGCGACCCGAGCCGCCTGGCTTGGTGTCTTGAGTGTATGTTGCGGACCGACGAGCCGGACGGCCCCGTCACAAGGGCGCGTTATTAGCAAGGCGGTCAACACAGGGACGAGTCCGCGTAGGTAATGAGTCATCTTTAAAAATGGCCGGTGTTTGCGTATTCGGAACGCGAGGCCGCCAAGCTTTTTTTCAACGTGCCGTTAAAGTTCTCGTGTCGCGCTAAAGCTGATATCCGGCCAACGTTCTTCGGTCAGTTGTAAGTTGACCCGGCTGGTAGCCAGATAGACCAAATAACCGCCGCCGTCTTCGGCCAAATTTTCGAAGGCTTTGTTCTTGAATTCTTCCAATTTGGCCGGGTTCTTGGCGCTGACCCAGCGTACGGTGTTTATCGGCGAAGCGTCGTAGACGCATTCGACGTTGTACTCGTGCTTCAATCGGTGCGCCGTTACGTCGAACTGTAGAATGCCGACGGCGCCCAAAATCAGATCGTTGTTCTTCAAGGGCTTGAATAATTGGGTCGCGCCTTCTTCGGTCAATTGCACCAAGCCTTTTTGTAAGGCCTTAGCCCGAAGCGGATCTTTTAATACCACGCGGCGGAACAGCTCGGGTGCGAAGTAGGGGATGCCGCCGAATTTCAAGGTTTCGCCTTGGGTGAAAGTGTCGCCGACCTGTATGGTGCCGTGATTATGTAAACCGATGATATCGCCGGGGTAGGCTTCTTCGACGTTTTTGCGGCTATCGGCCTGGAAGGTGATCGCGTTGGCCACTTGTATGCCCTTGCCGATGCGGACGTGGTGCATTTTCATCCCCCTGTCGAACTTGCCGGAACAGATGCGCATAAAGGCCACCCGGTCGCGGTGGGCCGGGTCCATATTGGCCTGAATTTTAAACACGAAACCGGTAAATTTGTCTTCTTCCGGCTTGACTTCGCGTTGTTCGGCCTGACGCGGTCTGGGCGAAGGCGCATATTCGGCGAAGGCGTCCAACAGCTCGACGATACCGAAGTTATTGATTGCCGAACCGAAAAATACCGGCGTTTGTTCGCCGCGCAAATATTTATCCAGGTCGAATTCGTGGCTGGCGCCTTTGACCAGTTCGATTTCCTCGCGTAGTTCGTCGGCTTGTAGACCAATCAACTCGTCCAGATGCGGATTGTTAAGACCTTTCACGACCTGCGAGTCGGCAATTTTGCCGCCGTGGTGCGGATTGAACAAAATGGTTTCGTCTTTATAAAGCTGATAAACGCCTTTGAAGCGTTTGCCCATGCCGATGGGCCAGGTCATCGGCGCACATTCTATTTTCAATACGCTTTCGACTTCGTCCAACAGATCGATCGGGTCGCGGCCCTCGCGGTCCAGTTTGTTGATGAAGCTCAGAATCGGCGTGTCGCGCAAGCGGCACACTTCCATCAACTTGATGGTTCTGTCCTCGACACCTTTGGCAACGTCGATGACCATCAGCGCCGAATCCACCGCGGTCAGGGTGCGATAGGTGTCCTCGGAAAAATCCTCGTGACCCGGTGTATCAAGCAGGTTGATAATGCTGTCCTTATGCTCGAATTGCATGACGGACGTTGTGACGGAAATGCCGCGCTCCTTTTCCATTTCCATCCAATCCGAGGTGGCATGGCGAGCCGCCTTGCGGCCTTTGACCGAGCCGGCCAACTGAATTGCGCCTCCGAATAAAAGCAATTTTTCGGTGATAGTGGTTTTGCCTGCGTCGGGGTGGGAGATGATTGCAAATGTGCGGCGTCGCTTGTATTCCGTAGATTCCATTAAGTTTATATGTGATAAATTCTAAAATTTGTACTAAATTCTTAAAGTACTTGCTATTTCATGTTTTGTCATATTATATCTCAGTTTGACACAGCGCCGTGTCGTTTGCTCTGCATTCCCAAGCTTCAACTTCTTCGGGATCCCAAACTACATGACCGTCAACCCGATCGGGACGGCGGCTTGATTCATCACAGTGATCGAGGTGCGCAGTACGTTTCGATCCGCTATACCGAGCGTTTGGCAGAAGCCGGCGTTGAGGCTTCAGTGGGTAGCGTCGGCGATTCCTATGACAATGCCTTGGCTGAAACGATCAATGGCTTGTATAAAGCCGAGGTGATTCATCGGCAATCCTGGAAGAATCGTGAAGCTGTCGAGCTCGCTACACTGACCTGGGTCGATTGGTTTAATCATCGACATCTACTGGGACCTATTGGTAATATTCCCCCCGTTGAAGCCGAAGCAATCTATTATCAACAACTTTCCGAGTCCGCTCAGGCAGCATGACTCAGAATAAATGGCCTCCGATATTCCCGGGGCGGTTCAATTATTTAATCGCAAAACTTTCTTTTTTAGCCAAAATTTATCTGATTGCCTCCTGGTAACAGAGTTGAGTGTTGATTCGGATATGTTGAGGTTGCCATATGAGAGCTGTGCGTTTATTTATTCCTCACCATCGGTGGTAGATGCCGCATTTACATTTTTAAAGATGGTTCCGGAAGCTCATGATTTTAATTATCCCATTTCTGTTCATATAACATCTTTGCCTGATAATTCTTCTGGCGGAGATAAAAAACTGATCATAACTGTATATCATTGGCGAGGAGAAAGGCTTAACTTTTGTATCAAAAGAGAAGTTGCTGTTAGGGCTGGATGGAAAATTGAGCAATCACTCAAAACGGATTGGAATGAATTGGGGGATACTGATGGAATGGGTCTGCTTTTAACAATGGATGGCCATAATAGGTCAACCGATGATGAAGAGTTTTATACTGATGGGTTGGCGCTATTTCGGTTGATATTAAATTCAGTGCTTTATTTGTCATCGAATGAGCCAGATGTTATATATCGGTTGTCAGCAAGAGAGTCAAATATAAGCAAGGCAAACTCTATAAAGTCAAAACTAAAATCAAAAAAATCTAGGCAGCTCGCAAAGAAAGAATCGATTTTGGATTTTGTTTCGGTTGGTGAAAATATTGGTTCTATTTATATTGATAAAAACAGATCGAGACAAGGTCGAATAAGCGATTTTCAAGATAGAAAATATCGCTCGATTCGTTATATTGTTAGAGGACATTGGCGAAATCAAGCGTATGGGCAGAATCAATCAGAGCGAAAATTAATTTGGATAAAGCCATATTACAAAGGCCCTGAAATCGCGGACTTAGTAAACCGACCATATATTGTCAAATAAAGACTTTTGTTAATCAAATAAGCCAGGATACGATTCTCCCGTTATGCCGCGCCGAGCACCGGAAGTTTTGGCGGGATTTGCTCGTTAGGAGCGATGCAAGGATGCATCGCGTTGCTTGCAAGGGCTGGGATGCCCCTTCAAGCAACCCCAGCCAAAACTTACGGTGCGCAGGATTGAAGCGGCATCCGGGTGTCGTTTCTTTTGGATACTTTTCTTTGGACAAGCAAAGAAAAGTATCCCGCTCGCTGGTGCGGGAACCGGCTTCTAAATCATTCGTCGCGGTAGCGACACATCATTCCAATTTCATAGGCCTCGCGTTCCGCTGCAGTCCATTGTTTGAAACGGGTTTCATCGGATTGCTGCTCGCGGCGTTGCTGTTCTTCGATGGCCGCCAGCCGGCGGGCTTGTTCCTCGTTCTTTTGCAGCGGATCGCGCAATTGCGCGGAAATGCCGTCGATGCCCAAGGAGCGGGGATCGCTATCGGTCAGGATGTGTTGGATGGTGGCCTGTTTACTCAGCGGTTTGCTGACTTCCGGGGTGACGGTGGCCAGTGCGATGATGACGGCCAAAACCACGGTACCGATGCTGCCGACAGCTAAATTACGTTTTGCGCTCGGACTCAAGCGTGTCCACCAGGTATCGACGCTGGCCATTAGGGTTGGCCTCCGTCCAGTAACGAAGGGCGCAAGTTGATCGACGCCTCAGGCGCTTGTCGGACCACGACATAAAGCTCGGTGGCTTCATGGGGTTTCAATACCACGTTGGGCCAGGCCGAAACGGCGAGTACATCCTGTTGCGTCGTCGAACAACTGCGTTCGTCGAACTCGAGCATCTCGCTGCCGGTATTCTTGGCAAGACTAACCAGAATCAGCCTATCCTGGCCTTCCAGGACTTGGCCGGTTTTAATCTGCACGCGGTCTTGCAGGCAGCGAATTTGCTCTTGGGGTTTAGGTTCGCGTAGGGAATAACCGGCTGGGGTCCTTTGCAACCCCAAATCCCGAAACAAGGTTTTCAATTGGCTGATGTAGGCTTGTTCCTGTTGGCTCGAAGTTCGGCTCGAGGTATCGGCGCGCTGCCATTGGTTCAGCAACTGGTAACTGTCCTTATCCAGATCAAGGTGTATTTCCCGTGCCGGAATCCGTTTGGGGATCAGGGTGAGCGATAGCGCAATGTCCTGGTTGTCGCCGGGGGTGATGTATAGCGTGACCGGCGTTTCGTCGGCGGTGGCGACGTAGACGATTTTGCCTTTGGTACTGGTAGTCGCCTGGCTGGTGGTCGTGACCACCGGATGTTCGAACGGCGTGACCAGACGATTCAAGTGACCGACAGCAATCGGCATCAGTTCGTTGACGCCGGGTTTTACCGCAATATGTTGTGGGCCGATGGAAGTGGCTGATGCTGAGTTTGACGCTGCCGCTTGTTGTTTGGCGGCTTTCAATACACTGGCATCAACCGGCGGTAACTCGATACCTAAGTCGGGCTGTGACGTAACAACGGCCTGTGATGGCGATACGGATGAATCTTCTGCTACTGTGGTGACCGGTGGCAACACCGTCACCGGTAACTCATCGGCGGCCCAAGCGCCATTGGCGAAGCAAAGAAATAACCAGGGGTGCATCAATCGTTTCATGGTTGAGCCTCATGCGGTTGGCCTTGGGTGGCTTTCAAACGGGCCAGGGTTCTGGGGGAATCCGGATACACGTCGATGTATTCCAGTCTGGGCCGATAGTTTTTGATAGCGATGATGAATTCGTAGGTACGGAGTTTCACGTCCGGTTTGGAACTGGGGCCTTGGCTTTTCAGTTCGCCGCTGACAAAAACCTTGTTGGTCTCGGCTTCGTAATCGACATGACGCGGCGTAAAACTGATCGCGACCCGATCCATTTTGATGGCCTTGATTTGATCGCTCATGGCATCCAGGACACTGCGGTAAATATCCGGCGCCAATAACGGCTCGACCGCGGTTTTCAGAAAGTCGGCATTGGCTGGGGTGGTGTTGCCTAGCAATTCGGCCAGGAACAAGCCCCAGGACTCTTTGAACTCGCTGGATGCTTGACTATGGGTGACCTCGACTTCCTGCGTCAAGCTCGGCGGCACCAGAATGATGCTGCGTTCGGTGCGCCAGGCGGCCAGCGAAGTAATCACGCAAATTACCAGCAAGCCAATGATGACGACGCGGCTAAACCGGTTCTCGGTCTCGTGCCCGTCCCAGGTCTGCAGGAAATCCGACCATCTCATGGCAGAAACCTGCGGATGTAGGGATTGGGAATGGTCTGCGCGCGACTGGGCAAAAGACCCAGCCAATACAGCGCATGCAAGGTGTAGCCGTCAGGCCGGTTGTCGCGGAAACGCCGGTAAAACTTGACTGCGATGAAGCCGAGCGCCAAACCGGGTATGAACTGATCAATCAACATGCCGGTGAGCATGCTGACCATGAAGGGCACGATCTCATACGCACTCCACAACAGAATATAGGTCGGATCGTCGATCGATTGGGGGATGGCAACGGGTTCCATAATGACCTCCGGTTGGGATGGTCATTATTGTGACGGGGAATTTGAGAATGGCTTTTGCAGCTGATGACGAATTTGAGATTAGCTGCATAGTCTTGCTTTCAAATCGGAAAACATGCGTATTCTTTGGGGTAACAAGAAAGGTAAGGGACGGAACTTGGTACAATAAAGTATTGCGAATCATTCGCATTTGTACTACTATTAAGATATGTTTTTTACAGGATATTGCCATGAGAGATGATTTTTTATATCGGCTTAATCGAATCTGTCGAGATTGCAGAACGCGGCGAGCACTCATTGTTACCTTAACAACAGTGATAACGAGTAGCGACTTATTGGCGGACGAGGGCTTGAATAGTTCCGGTGCCGAGGCAAAACAAAATTCAGGAGATACCAAAAAAGTTGTTGTAGGAAATGAAAACCAAACGACACTGCCGGAAGTGTCAGTGATAGACAAAAAGGAAACTACCGCGGTCGATCCGGTGGATGGATATGTCGTTAACCGGTCGTTGTCCGGTTCCAAGACCGATACGCCTTTAATAGAGGTGCCGCAATCAATCAGCGAGATCAACAGGGACGAAATAGCCGCGCGTGCCTCTCAAAGCGTTACCGAAGCAGTTGCGTATACGCCGGGTGTGGTTAGCGGTATGTTCGGCCCCAGCACTCGGGACGATTATTTCAATATACGCGGCTTCGAAGGCACTCAATATCTAGACGGTACCCGATTGATGAACTCAAACAGCAGTTACGCTCAATTGCGCGTCGAACCCTACGGAATGGAACGAATCGAAGTGTTGCGCGGACCGTCGTCGGTACTTTACGGTCAAAACCCACCCGGCGGATTAGTCAATATGATGAGCAAACGACCAACTGCAACACCATGGCACGAGATTCAGTTTATTGGCGGCAGTTTCGACAGAGTGCAAGGTGACCTCGACTTAAGCGGCCCTATTGCCGGACGAAGCGATTTTCTGTATCGCCTAGTAGCTTTGGGCCGAGGCGCCAATACTCAGGTTGATCATGTAGAAGAGAGTCGTTATTTCGTCGCTCCAAGTTTTACATGGAAGCCAAGCGATGCGACGACATTTACTTTTTTGAGCCATTACCAAAAGGACGAAACCGGCAACGCCATGCAATTTTTGCCCTATGAAGGAACAGTGTTGGGCAATCCAAATGGCAAAATTCCGAGTAGCCGATTTTTCGGCGAACCGGATTTCGACGGTTATGACCGCGAACAATATGCAATTGGCTACGCATTCGAACATCGTTTCAATCAAACTTTCTCGGCTAGGCAAAACCTGCGCTATGCCAATATCACTAGCGATTACCGCGGCATCTATCCAGACTACTATTACGGATTCGATTATGACACTGGCCGCCTAATACCGGAAGGAAGCTTCGTCGATAGTGAAATGAATAGTATTTACCGTTACGGCGCTCAATATAAGGATAAGGCTAATACATTTACACTCGACAACCAGATGCAAGCCGACTTTTTCACCGGTCCGGTTGCGCATACGGCATTGGCCGGTGTAGGTTTTCGCCAATTCGACTCGGAAAGACTCAGCGGTTTTACCGACTTTGAATTGCCTGAGCTGATCTTGAATATCTATGACCCAGTTTACGGCAAAGCCTTTCCCCGACCGGTCTTGGACTCCAAAACTGAACAACAACAAAGCCAAGTCGGTATCTATGCCCAAGATCAAATCAAATGGAATCGTTGGTTGGCGACAATTAGTGTCCGTAATGACTGGGTGTCCGCTTCGACTCGTTATGACGATGAAGACGAAACTCCTCAAGACGACGAAGCGTTTACCTATCGAACAGGCTTAAATTATCTATTCGATAGTGGTGTGTCTCCCTATTACAGCTATTCCGAATCCTTCGAACCCACCATAGGCACCACATTTTACGGTGTTCCGTTCAAACCTACGACCGGACAGCAACACGAGTTCGGTATCAAATATCAACCGCATGGTTACAATGCCTTATTCTCTGCGGCGTTATTTCATTTAGTCCAGCAAAATGTCGTCACGGCGGATCCGGATCTTTCGCATTTCGGCTACAGCATTCAAACCGGCGAAGTGCGTTCGCAAGGGGTTGAGTTGGAGGGCAAGGCTAGCCTGGATATGGGTCTGAACGTGGCGGCATCCTATACCTACACGGATACCGAGGTCACCAAGTCAAACATTGCGTCGGAACTCGGCAACAACTTGACGTACACACCGGAGCATCGAGCCGCGCTTTGGCTGGATTACACACACCAGCAAGGCGATTTTGCCGGTCTGGGCTTGGGTGGTGGATTACATTATGCCAGCGGTAATTACGGCGACTTGAGCAATAGTCTTAAAACGCCGGGTTACGTTTTGGTCGACGCCGCGGTTCACTATGACCTAGGCCAGTTGCATAACAAAATGAAAGGCATACGTCTGGGCGTGAATATGAACAACTTGCTGGATCACGAATATTTCACCACTTGCTATGGCGGAAGCTGTTTTTACGGTAATCGCCGCACTGTGCTGGCCAGCCTGCGTTATAACTGGTAGACGAATATTTCATGCGAAAATTGTGGGCGCGCTTGCACCGCTATCTTGGGCTGAGCGCCGCCCTATTTCTGCTGCAAGCCGGCTTGACCGGCTGTATCATCGCCTACCAACTAGAGCTGGATGCCTGGTTGAATCCGGAATTGTTCGAAAGTCCGGCGCGCGGACCTGTGCTTGGTACCGCAGAATTGTTGCAAGCATTGCAACGCGATTGGCCGCAATATCGCGTTATCTCACTCCCGTTAAACCGCGAAGCCGGCAAGGCGGTGCGGATTACGGTACGGCCGGCCGACGCCGGCCGGGAAGCCGATGCAGATGAATTATTCGTCGATCCTGTCAGCGGAAAGGTTTTGGGCGGACGAATTTGGGGCGCCTGTTGTTTCGAGCGCCGGCATCTGATTCCGTTTATTTACGTGCTGCACTATAGCCTGCAATTGCCCGGTGAACTGGGATTGTGGGTGATGGGTTCGGTCGCCATCGTTTGGCTATTGGAATCATTGATCGGTTTTTATCTGACCCTGCCCAAACACAAATCCCGATCAAAGCAAGCATCGCCAAACCTGCAACAGCCGTCCAAGAGTTGGTTACAACGCTGGGCTATGGTCTGGCGGATAAAACCTCATGCCGGCGCCATGCGAATGACTTTTGATTTGCATCGTGCCGGCGGCTTATGGTTGCTGATTGTAATGCTGATGTTGTCTGTTAGTGCTGTCTCGTTAAATCTGCGCGATGCGGTTTTCGAGCCGGTGGTATCACTGTTTTCGGAGTTTACGGCTACACCGTTCGACGCGCGGGAACAGCGTAGCGAGCAAGCGCCAGTCGAGGCGGCTGTTGCGTTTGGCGATGTGCTGCAAAGTGCCGCCGCCGAAGCTGGTAAACGGGGTTGGCATAAACCGCAAGCCTCGATTTTCTACAACGCGAGCTATGGCATTTTCGGCGTCGGCTTTGGGCGCAATCAAGGTCTGGGGCTTAGCTATCTGTATTACGACGGCGCAACCGGCGCCTATCTGGGTGACTACATCCCCGGCAGCGGCAGTGCGGCGGATATTTTCGAAGCCTGGCAATTGCCGCTGCACAGCGGACAAATCATCGGCTTGCCCGGCAGAATTTTGATTTCGCTAACCGGTTTGGCCATGGCCGGACTGGTGATTACGGGTGTGTTGATCTGGCTGGGTAAGCGCAACGGGCGGCGTATCAAGCAACGTCCAGTGAGCGGTTTGAATTCCGTTGACTGATATAAGGCAAGTGGCCATGTGTTTACTCAATGAACGTGAGAGTCGATTTAGTCCACCATCAATAAATCCAAGAATTGCGTCGATTGGTCCTGCACCAGATTGGCTGCGCCTTGATTGTTTTGGCGACGAACGGCCGCGCGACATGGTGGTTTTGCTCGCGATGCTGGTGTTACTTTTGCATGTTTGGTTGTTGCAGTGCTTGACGCGGCCTGTCGAGCCCGTCAGCCCGGCAAAGCGCCTGGTGATGGAAGTAGGCATGATTGCGTTGTCGGCACAGCCCGCCACCGTATCGCCGCAATCGGCACCGTCACAGCCACCCAAGATGGAAAAGAAACCGTTACCGAAAAAGACGCAGCCGAAGAAGCCGATTGTAAAGAAAGCGCCACCGCTTATTCAGCCCGCGCCGGAATTTGCGCCGCTGGAACCCATGGCCGAGACGCCGTCAGTTTCTGCTTCGCCGACGACCGGCAGTTCTGCCTTGTCCGTTAGCCACAACCAGGCTGAAGTCACTAACGGCGATCCACATTTCACCGAGGCCAATTATCGCGCCAACTACGCCCATAACCCCAAACCCAATTATCCGGCATTGGCCAGAAACCGGGGCTGGACTGGAAAAGTCTTGTTGAGGGTGCGGGTGTCCGCGCAAGGCTTAAGCGATGTGGTCGCGGTGGAACAGTCCAGCGGCTACGACGCTCTCGACGAATCGGCTGTCGATGCAGTCAAACAATGGCGATTTATTCCCGCCAAACGCGGAGAGACGGCGGTCGCCAGCTCGGTGATCGTGCCTATCGTATTCAGTCTCCGCAACTAACATTAGGAGATATTCATGCTTTTCTCGACCGAAACGGCCATTGTGATCGACGCAACCCTGTATCTATTGTTGCTGTTCTCGTTACTGACCTGGGTGCTGATTCTTTTCAAGATTTGGCAGTTCTCCCATAACCATCAAGCCAATCGGCAATTTAATGGTGAATTTTGGCAAGCGAGCGATTTTAAGAGTGCTCGACAGTTGATTGCGCACTCAGCGCGCAGTCCGAAAGCCAGGATCGCTAATTGTGGCTTTATTTGGCTGGACGAGCGAAACCAGTCGCCGACTAGCAGTCTCAGGTTTCGCGGCCCGTCGCAAGCATTGTTGGAACATGTGCTGCGTCAAGCCACTCGGCAAGAGCAAAGCAAGATCGAAAGTGGTCTGTCCATGCTGGCCAGTATCGGCAGCACCGCGCCCTTTGTCGGTCTGTTCGGCACCGTGGTCGGCATCATGCGCGCCTTGCACGACATCGGTGTCAACGGTTCCGCCAGCCTGGACGTAGTGGCCGGTCCAATCGGCGAAGCCTTGATTGCCACCGCAATCGGCATTGCTGTCGCCGTGCCGGCAGTACTGGCGTATAACTTCTTTATTCGTAGCGCCAAACAACACCGTGCCGCGCTGGAGCAGTTCGTCGACGGCTTCATGCATATCGCCATGGGCGATGCGCTGTACAAAGGCCGGAAGTAGCGCATGGCGTTCAAAACTCAATCGGGCGACGAAGAAGCCGTCAGCGAAATCAACGTCACGCCGTTGGTGGATGTGATGCTGGTACTGGTGATCATTCTGTTGGTCACCGCGCCATTGCTGACTCAATCGGTAAATGTCGCCTTGCCGAAAACCGCCTCCACCACGCCCGACACCGAAAAACAGCTGTTACAACTGGGGATCGACAGTCAAGGTGGCGTGACGCTCGATAAACAAACCCTTGCCGATTTATCGGCACTGGAAGCCACCCTGAAAAACCAGTTGCTGACCGACGCTGACTTGACGGTTCACATCTATGCCGACCAAGCCGTCAATTACGGTAAGGTCGCCGAGGTGATGGCCAGCGTGCAGCATGCCGGCGTTGCCAAATTGGCGTTTGTGACGTTGGAACAATGACTCAGGCCGGACTGAATCGTTTGCCGCCCATTTAAAAGACGATGTACGGCGAACTTTGCCAATGTTCTAAACAGACGCCGCCGTTACAAATGCGCAATCGGCTTGTCGGTGAAGAGATAATCCTTCAGTTCGTGGTCGAATTTCGCATCCTGGCGGCGTATCCATTCCAACAACATCGCCGCATGTTCCTTTTCCTCGTCGCGGTTATGCGCCAGGATGGCGCGTAGTTCGGGGTTTTTGCAGGCGTCTACGCGCTGGTTGTAAAAATCCACCGCTTCCAGTTCCTCGCGTAGCGAGACGATCGCGCGATGCATGTCACGGGTGGTGTCGTCCAGTTCGTTGCCGGGTTCTTGATAACCGTCATTTGCCATTGTCTTGCTCCTCATTGGATGTTGTGGTCGGAAAGCGGAATGCCAATCAAGTCTCAGTTTAGCACCCGCGGCAGTTTTTTTTTCCAGCGGGTGATACATACGAGGTAGGAAAGTATAGCGTTATGGCTGCAAATGCGTATAATTCTTATTAACGCTTTTCCGGGGTCTACCTGGTAATTTTAATGTCCGATTTTCCGTGGTAGTTGCAACGGAAATTGTTAGGATGGCAGGTTATGCAACATGAGGCAGAGTGCAGATGAATAGAATCGTATCTTCGGTTCCAGGGCGGATAAGAGTCCGCGACAAACGCTTGCGCCACCCGGCGCGGCTCGATCAGCTCGAAGCTGAATTAGCCAAGATTGACGCAATTACCGAACTGCAAACCAATGTCGTTGCCGGCAGCATAGTGGTTAATTTCGACTACGAGCGGACCGATACCTTGAGCTTGGAAAATAAAATCGAAGCCGCTGTCGATGCTGCATTAGACGCGCCCATGGTGCATCCCAAACGCTCTATGAAGATGCGCGTCAATCGCTACGCCAAGGTTGGCATGTTGGGAAGCTTGGCAACATCGCTAGCCCTGGCGGCAACCGGGCGGAAGCGTGGGCATACAGTGACCGGCGGTTTATTTGTGGCTTGTCTCGGTGTGCATTTGGCCGCTCACCGCAAATCCTTGTTGCGTTGAGTGTAGTAACGGTTGGGTCGCCAGTTCGGCAGCCAGCATGACCAGCGATCTGGCTAGTTCCCGTCCGGCCGTTAGTCCGTCCGCCGTCTCAGGCAGATAGATTTCCAGGCCCAGATAAGTAAAGCGCGGGTTTCGCCAAATTTTTTTAGGGATCACCGTGTGTGCGTAGGGAAATTCGGATTCGGCACCAAGCGGGACGATGCGCACGTTCTGCGTCGCTAAACCCGGACGCTATTTTATTTCATGCGCCAGTGCATTACACCAGGCCGCATCGGCGCAAATCAAATCTGCGCTAGGGCCGGCGGTGTCGCTGCCGCTGTGCAAATCCAGCAATACCGCATGGCGGCCGAGCACGTAAGGCAGCAGTTGCAGATACAAGGCCCGGTGCAGCGTTTGATAGTTGAACACTTGATCGGGCAAAGGTTTTCGGCCGGACAAGCCTTCCGGCACGGTCAGCACTTTAATTCGCTCTGGGTTCAGGCCCTCGGCCACCGCGCGGCCGAAGGCCAGTTCTTCGCGGTGGATGCCGATGACCAGTAGCAGCGGCGCGTCTTGCATCGGTCGCTATGACTCTCGATCGAGCGCGACGGTTTGCAGCGCCGGTTTTTCCCTTTGGCCGTAATGGCGCAAGGCCAGCAACACCACGGCAAACAGCGTCGGGATCGCCATCGACCAAAACAGCGACTGTTGCGGATGCCGGGTCCAGGTCGCGGCTTGGTAATACAAGGTGGCTAAACCGTAGCCCAGGCCGGTGGTCCAAAATGCCACGAACAGCGTCCAGGCGCGGCCGGATTCCTGATAAGTGGCCGCAATCGCGGCGGTGCAGGGCATGTATAGCAGGATGAACAGCAAATAGGCGAAGGCGCCGGCCTTGCCGTCGAAGCGGCCGGCCATCGCTCCGAAAATACCGGTGGAAATTTCTTCTTTTTCAGCGACCGCAGCTTGGTCGTGAACGTCACCGACGTCCAGCCCCAAGGGATCCAGCCAGGCGGCCAAGGCTTCGCTCAGATTGACCGGAATCGTTGCGGCGGCAGCTTGCAGGTTATTGGCCAAATCGAAAGCTTCCTCCGCTTTGTCGCCGGACGCGTTGTCGGCCAAAGCCGTATAGGCGGCGTTCAAGGTGCCGACCACGGCTTCTTTGGCCAGCACGCCGGTGAAAATGCCCACCGCCGCCGGCCAGTTGTCCCTATCCAGGCCGAACGGCGCAAAAGCCGGCGCGATGGCGCGGCCGACCGCGGCCAATACCGATTTTTCGCTGTCTTCGTTGCCGTAACTGCCGTCGGTACCGACCGCGTTCAATACGTTCAGCACCAGTACCATCGGCACGATGACCCGGCCGGCGCGCACGACAAAGCCTTTCAGCTTGTCCCAGGTATGGATGGCGATGCCTTTCAAGGTGGGCAGGTGGTAGGGCGGCAATTCCATGATTAACGGCGTGGCTTCGCCTTGCAGCAGTGTGGTTTTCAAAATCAGGCCGGTCAATACGGCGACGATGATACCGGTCAAATACAAACCAAACACGATGTTTTGCGCGCCGTTTGCAAAAAACGCGGCGGCGAATAGCACGTAAACCGGCAAACGGGCGCCGCAGGACATGAACGGCGCCATCGCGATGGTCATCAAGCGGTCGCGGCGGTGTTCCAGCGTGCGGGTGGCCATGATGGCCGGCACGTTGCAACCGAAGCCGACGATCAGCGGTACGAAAGACTTGCCGGGCAGGCCGATCCAGCGCATGAAGCGATCCATCACGAACGCCGCCCGCGCCATGTAGCCGGAATCTTCCAGCACCGACAGGAACAGGAACAAAAAGCCGATGACCGGCACGAAGGTGGCCACTACCTGAACACCGCCGCCGATACCTTTGGCGAGCAACAGATTCAGCCAGTCCGGCGTACCGATGCCGGTCAGCCAGACGCCGAAGCCGTCCACGAATAAGGCCTGCGCGGCCTGGTCGAAAAAGCCGATGAAGGCGCCGCCGATATTGATCGTGAACATGAACATCAAATACATCATCAACAAGAAGATCGGAATGCCCAGTGCTCGGTTCAAAACGATGTGGTCGATGCGATTGGTCAGATCACGGTTCAGAAGGCCGCTTACGGTCAGTGTGTCTTTACAAATGCGGTGAGCCAACTCGAAACGGGCATCGGCCATCATGATGTCGATGTCTTCGCCCAACTGCCGCGCCCAGTCCCGGGCCTGTTGGCGTAGATCAGGCTCCACCAGGCCCAGAGCCAAGTCGTCGCCTTCCAGCAGGCGCACGGCCAACCAGCGTTCGGACCAGCCGAAGCGTTTGGCGGCGTTGCTCAAGCGCTCGCTCAGTGCGGCTATGGCGTTTTCCAAGGCGGGATCGTAATTGACTTCGACGCCGGCCGCTTCAGGGCTGGCCGCAGCTTCTGCGATGGCGGCTTTCAAGGCACCGATGCCTTGGTTTTCCGAAGCTACCACCGGCAGCACCGGACAACCCAAACGTTCGGCCAGCCTGTCTGCGTTAAGCTGCATGCCTTTGCTTTCGGCGACGTCGATCATGTTCAAGACCGTCAGCATAGGTGCGCGCATTTCCGCCAACTGACTGGTCAAATACAGGCTGCGTTCCAGAATCGAAGCGTCGACGATGTTGACGATCAAATCGGCCTCGTTGCTATGTGCATAGTCGCGGGCCACGCTTTCGTCCAGCGAGACTTCCCGGTCGGCGACGTCCAGCGAATAGTGCCGGGCAGGTCGACGACTTCGAAGCGGCAACCGGCGTGGCTGTATTCGCCGGTTTTTTTCTCGACGGTGACGCCGGGCCAGTTGCCCACCCTTTGTTTGGCGCCGGTCAAGGCATTGAATACTGTAATCTTACCGCAATTTGGGTTGCCGACCAGGGCGATGGTATAACGGTTTTTCATGATAGTTTGTCCACGGCGAGGGCGTCGGCTTCGTGCTTGCGCAAGGACAAGGAATGGCCGCGTATCCATATTTCCACCGGGTCGCCGAGCGGCGCCACGCGGATCAGACTGATTTCGGTGCCGGGCGTCAGGCCCATAGCCAGCAGTTTGCGCCGATAGGCTTTTCCGCCGGCGTTGAAGCCGACTATTTTGGCGCGGTCGCCGATGCCGAGCTCTTTTAGGGTCATGCAGTGTTTACCTTCCTGTGAAAGTCATAGTGGGAGTGGCGCTTCGTCGCGACAAAGTATCGCGCCCACATGGCGGCCTTTCGCTTTCCAAGGGATTTTTAAGAACCGAGGTGAAAATGGCTTTCATGTTCGTGCGATGCTCAAATGTTGCTGCTTACGTGGCTGCCGGCCGGTTTTAGACGGCATGCCGCCGCCCAGCAAGGCTCGCAGCAATATCGCGATCGTGCTGCCGTTATGCAGCATCGAGGCTTTTACCGGGTTGAGTCAGCCGAAGGCCGCCGCCGACAGAATGCCGGTATTCAGGCCCACGGTCAGCTTGAAATTGCTGGCTATGAGTTTGCTGGTGGTCAGCGCCAGGGCGCGGGCGAAGTCGTTTTCCAGTAGAGTAATGTCGGCCGCCAGCCGGACCACGTCGGCGCCGCGGTGCATGGCAATGCCGATATGTGATCCGCTTAAGGCCGGCGCATCGTTTACGCCGTCGCCGACGAAGGCGATATTCGCTCCTTGCGCCGCCAGTTCCCCCAGGATTTTCGCCTTTTCGTGCGGCAGTAGGCCGGCGCGGAATTCGTCTAAACCCAGTTCTTTCGCCAGCAGGCTGGTGCGGTTTTGATGGTCCCCGGTCAACATCAGGATGCGCTTAACGCCCAATGCGCGCAAGCGCGCCACAGTGGCGGCACTGTTGGTGCGGACACTGTCGGTTAACACCAATATGCCCAGCAGTGTGCCGCCGAAGCCGATATACAAAATGGTTTTGCCTTCCGCGTGGATTTTATCCAGCACGTCTTTGTATTCATCGATGGCGATACCTTCGTCGTCCTCGATGAAATGCCGCGAACCGACCACGATGCGCTGGCCGTCGATGACGCTGGCCACGCCGTGGGCGACCACGAATTCCACTTCCTGGCGCTGGAAGTGCTGGTGGCGGTTCAAGCTATGCGCGGCTTCGACCACAGCTTGCGTCATCGGATGGAAATAATGTTCCTCGACAGAGGCGGCCAGATTAATCAAGTCTTCCAGCGAGTACTCGCGATTGAAGGTGATCGAATCGGTGACCTGCAAGGCACCGCTGGTCAGTGTGCCTGTTTTGTCGAACACGAAGGTGTCGGCCTTGGCCAAGCGCTCCAGGGCATTAGCACTCTTGACCAAAATGTTGCTGTGGCCGGCCCGATACATCGCCGACTTGAACGCCACCGGCGTCGCCAGTTTCAAGGCGCAAGAATAATCGGCCTGCAATACCGCGGCGACCCGCTCGCTGTCGCGGGAAATCAAGCCCGGTTGCGGCCGCCAGGGCCAGAACCAAGGGTACGGTTTTGTCGGCTAGGCGCGAGGCTTCCAATTGGGTTTCGCTCTTGATGGTCAATAACTGTTCGACTAGTGCTTAATTCCATAAGTTGGCGATAGTATTTCGTAGTTGCGTCCCGCGAACCTCGCGTTTCCGCCATCGAAAAGGTGTAGCCGTTGGAT
>NZ_JBSYXO010000033.1:0-44806 GCF_054172045.1 Methylomonas sp. MgM2
CCGATCTAGAAATGTCTTGATCTGTGAGATCAAGACATTTCTGCAGACGCTATAAGACTAGTTTATCGTTTCTTTAAATTCCATGCTTGCCACCTTAATCCGTTTTTCGATTCGCCATTCGGGCATTATTGTTACTTTAGCCTTGTTGCTACTGGTTTACGGTAGCTATCGTTTTATCAGCGCTGGCCTGGATATTTTTCCGGAATTTGCACCCAAAAGGGTCATTATCCAAACGGAAGCGCCCGGGTTGGCAGCCGAGCAGGTGGAAACCCTGGTGACTCAGCCAATCGAAACGGCGATTCGCCCTTTGATCGGTTTAGCGGCCTTACATTCCGAATCGATTCAAGGTTTGTCTATCGTGACGGCGACCTTCACCGACGACAGCGATATTTACCGTAATAGACAATTGGTTAGTGAACGATTAGCCAGCGTCGGGCAAAAATTACCGCCGGGTATCGGTATACCGGTAGCCGTGCCGCTGTCGTCTTCGTCCGCCACTGTTTTGACCATAGGACTCAACTCCGACAGTCTTTCGCCGATGGAACTGCGCAGCTTTGTGGATTGGACGCTAGCGCCGCGTCTATTAGCCACGCCCGGCGTAGCTGACATCAATGTGTTTGGTGGCGATGTTCAGCAACTGCAAGTGCAGGTCAAACCGGATGCCTTGCGGCGTTTCAATTTGGCCATAGACGATGTAGTGCAAGCCGCTGCGAGCGCAGCCGTGATCAAAGGCGCCGGTTTCATAGAAAACAACAACCAGCGTTTTACCTTACAGGTTAGCGGTCAGCCGGCGAATCCCGAACAATTCAAATCCTTGGTCATTAAGCGTCAGAATGGCGCAACCATCACCTTGGCCGATGTAGCCGAGGTCCGCTATGGCACCGAACCGCCAATCAGCGCCGCGCAAATTATGGGCAAGCCCGGCATCGTCATGATGGTGATCGGCCAATATGGCGCCAACACCTGGTCGGTATCGCGTCAGGTCGAAAATGTATTGGCCGGTTTTGAACCGGTATTCCAACAACAGGGCATTATGTTTTATCCCCATTTGTTTAGACCGGCCGATTATATCGAAACCTCGGTGCAAAATTTGGCCGGGCATTTGTTGATCGGCGGCTTGTTCGTGGTTGCGGTATTGTATTTGTTCTTGTTCAACTTCCGGAGCGCTTTTATCGCCGCGCTGGCGATACCGTTGTCGCTGGTGTCGGCGGTCATCGTATTGCTGGAAATGGGCGTTAATCTAAATATCATGGTGCTCGGAGGCTTGGCCATCGCATTGGGCGAGGTAGTCGATGATGCCATCATCGATACCGAAAATATCTTCCGGCGATTACGGGAAAACCGGCTGAAAACCCGCCCGGATTCGGTCGCGACGGTGATTCAGCAAGCCTCGCTGGAGGTGCGCGGCTCGGTGGTCTATGCCAGTTTCATCGTGGCTTTGGTGTTCGTGCCGCTATTGACCTTGGGTGGCGTGGCCGGGCGCTTGTTTTCGCCTCTGGGCTATTCCTATATCTTGGCGATATTGATGTCATTGCTGGTGGCGCTGACGCTGACCCCCGCCTTATGCCGCCTGCTGCTGCACGGCCGTGTATCGGAAGGAGCCGATCCGCCTTTGATCCGATGGTTAAAGCCGCGCTACGCAACATTTTTATCTTGGGTCATGCGGCATTTTCGTTTGGTTGCCATGGCTTGTGTAATCGCCTGTGTGCTGGGTATCGCGGCTTTTTTGCGTTTGGATCACAAATTTCTGCCGGAATTGAGGGAAGGGCATTTCATCGTGCATACCGCTAGCGTGCCCGGCACCTCGTTGCAGGAGTCGATTCGGGTCGGCAGTTTGCTGACCGAGCGGTTCATGGAAGTCCCCGGCGTGGAGTCGGTGTCGCAATGGGCCGGACGGGCCGAGCGCGGCGCCGATACCTACGGCAGTCATTACAGCGAATACGAAGTACGCTTGAAACCTTTGTCCGGTGCCGAGCAGCAGCGGGTGCTGGATAGCTTGCGCGAGATTTTGGAGGCCTTCCCCGGCATCAACTACGAGGCCAATACCTTTTTGACCGAGCGGGTCGACGAAACCATCTCCGGCTACACTGCCGCGGTGGTTGTGAACGTTTATGGTAACGATTTGGCTATCTTGGATGCCAAAGCGCAAGCCGTCGCCAAATTAATGGAAACTTTGGACGGTGCCGAAGATGTACAAATGCGTTCGCCGCCGGCTACTTCGATGATAGAAGTCCATTTAAATTTAGAGCAGCTCAAGTTTCGCGGCATTAGCCCGGAACAGCTGATGTCGGTGCTGCAAACGGCCTACGAGGGCACCATTGTCGGCAAGAATATCTTAGGGAATCGCGTCTTTAACGTGACGGTGACCTTGCCCCACGAGCTGCGTTCGCGCGCCGAGTCCTTGCAACAATTGGCGCTGAAAAACGCCGACGGCGAGCGGGTATTATTGGGGGAAGTGGCCGACATTCGCCACACCGAAGGCCGATACAACATACTGCATCAAGGCGCATTGCGAGCGCAAACCGTGACTTGTAACGTTGACGACCGCGATATGGATGAATTCATGCAGGAACTAAAAAGCCGGATGTTCAAGGAAATCGAATGGAGCAGCGCCAGCTACCCGGAATTCATCGGTGCGGCGATGGAGCAATCGGCAGCCCGCAAGGCGTTGATCATGCATTCATTACTGGCCGGAGTCGGTGTGTTGATCTTTATTTACATCGCACTGGGTAGCGTGCGGCACGTCGGTTTAACATTGCTAAACCTCCCGTTTGCGCTATTGGGCGGCGTGGCCGCGGTAGTCGTTACCGATGCCTCATTGTCGGTCGGCTCGTTCGTCGGATTCGTGACCTTGTTCGGCATCACTGTGCGTAACTGCATCATGCTGATTTCGCATTATCGGCATTTAATCGAGCATGAAGGCCAGGTCTGGTCCGCCGCCACTGCATTACGCGGCGCCCAGGAACGCTTGCCGCCCATCCTGATGACCGCCTTGGTCACCGCGCTGGCAATGCTACCCATCGCCTTCGACAGCGACAACCCCGGCAGGGAAATCATGGGGCCGATGGCCGCCATCATCATCGGTGGCTTGGTTTCGTCCACCGTATTAAATCTGCTGCTATTGCCTGCGATTTTACTGCGGTATGGACGGTTTGAGGAGGAAGCGATCAAATCATAAAACAAACCTATGCTTTAGACCCTATGGCAAACGGGCCGAATAGTCTATTGTGTCCTAAGATCGCACGAATAGCGTATTTTAGATAATGATTTAAATCGGCAATTCGGCCTACCGATCGCAACCTTGTCGGCAATACGTCATCGCGCTAAACTGGCCAAGGCGCCGAGGCGTAGATAAAACAATAGACGTTTGCAGTTTAGGGGTATGCGCTGATATTTAACCAAACACTGCCAATAATTTATTTTTGATTTTTTTAAAAAAACGCATTATTTAAATATAAGAACCTAACAAAAGTCTCATGTATTGTATCCGCCTCGACTTGGCGTTGCGTGAGAGAAAACAAAGAATGCTTGGCGATTCATTGCTAAGGCCTAGTTGGTCAACAGATATTAAAATGACTTATCGGTAACTTGTTAAATGATAGAGATAATATCCGCATTGCAAAAAACGCCATTGCCAACGATTTTAATATTCGCCGGCATTTTTTTTCTGATTTTGTCGGTTTCCGGCGATATTGCCGGCAAGATTAGGGTTCCGCTAGAACGGCAAAAGCTTGCCGGCATTATCGGATTTTGTTTATTGTTAATCGGAGTCAGCTTAAATTTTCCGGCCGAGTTAACCAAGCCATGGTTATCCGAAACCGAAAAGCAAAATAATTCCAAAGAGAATGCCCGTATTGAGGATAACGATAAAAAACGCAATTTACTAAGTCAGGCCAAAGCCTGGTCTCCTATCGGCGTGGAGACTTTTGTCGATAATAACAACGGCTGGGTTGTCGGCAAATATGAAGACGACAACTCTACGGTATTTCGGGAAATAAACAGCGGCCGTTATCGTTGGCAGGCAAATTTTAAAAAAAGTTGGATGACATGGGACGCCCCGGTTTTCGATCCTGCCAGCGACTTTTTTTTCGCAGTTGATGTCAAATTGGTTAATGGCCCTAGAAATAATATAGGCATGGGTTTTTTGTTCAGGCGTACCCAGGATAATTACTATTATTATAAAATCACGGACACGCAATTTTTTTCGCTATATTCCAGGCAGGAAAATCAGTGGAAAACCTTAATTCCGTGGACTTTTGTCAAATCGGTCAAGCCCGGCTTATATAACCGCATCGGCGTTATAGCACAAGGTCCCGAATTGCATTTGTTTATAAATGATATTGAAGTTGGCTATTTTGAAGATTCAACCAACTATAACGGTAATGTGATTCTAACCATCGAAAGTACCGAGGATAGCGAGGCTGTTGTCGATTTCGATAACATCGAATTCCGGCGGCCGGATTAAGTTTCCTTAATCCCTAGGAGATCAATATCAGAGTTGGTTTGTGTTTCCTCTGTTGTTCATCAATTTTTCCGCCTAGGCTGCCTTGCGCGAAGAAAACGTCGAATTTCGCGCCGGCAATATCGCCATGAAGGGTTATTTGGCTTGGGATGATGCTAAGGGGGAGAAACAGCAAGTAGCCTGGATGAAACGAACTGCAATCCGGGATTAGCTTTGCAAGCGCACGTTGGCCGATAAACTTTGTAAGCAAGGGGGGGCGGATGCAAACCGAATCCGAAAATTTAAGCTCAAGGTTACGCCGCGCAACATTGGCTTTAGGCGTGTTGCAGATTCTATTCGGTTGTCTGGTCGGTTTTATTCCGCCGCCGGCGGTCGCCTGGTTTCGCGGTATTATGATGGCCCATATCGAGTTTACCGCCAACGGCGTGCTGATGGTGGTCTTAGGTTTGTTGGTCCATGAATTGCGCTTGGCGGCCACTACATTAAAGGTCTGGTTTGTCTCCTTGCAAATCGGCACGTGGACGAACGGCGCGGCTGGCTTGGCGGCCGCGTTCCTTGGCTCATCTTCGGAATTGATGCCGACCATCAATCAACGGTTTCCGCCGCCGCACGGCACCGATAGCGCCGTTGTTTCCGGTTTGCTGCTGGTTTGCAGCCTTACGATCGTGTTAGCCCTGGTTCTGACGGTTTACGGTTTGCTTTGCCGGCGCGCTGGTTCGGATCGCGGCTGACTTTGAGCGGGCGAATCGGGATGATATACGGAAGACTATTGGAATAGAATGGATTTTCCCGGTAGATGCCCGGAAACTTTATAATTACCTTATGGCGCATTTAGGTGAGGTTTTGCATCCATTCTTTTGTGAAGAACCCGAACAATTTCAATTTTGCTTTCCGACAGCGTTCGGTAAAAAACGATGTGGCTGGTAACGGGAAATTTTCGGTAGCCTATTTTTATGTAGTCGCAAGCAATGCCAATATCCGGAGTATCAGCAAGCAAATGAAAAGCATCGTCAAATTGTTTCAAGTAAATTCGTCGTTGTTCTTTGCCCCATTTCCTTTGGGTGCATGCAGCAATGGACTTTAGGTCAGATTTGGCTTGGTTGGTAAGCTGAAATGTACCCATTAACCAAGCTCATCATCCAGTTCGTTCATGAGGCCTTCATAGCTGTACTCAGCCGTGCCACTGTTTTCGCCCTCTTCAAGCAAGCGTCGGAGTGCGGCGATCTTGTGTTCGTTGTCTTCAAGCATTCTAAGGCCCGCACGTACCACTTCGCTGGCAGAGGCATAGCGCCCCTCTGCGATTTGTTGGGCTATAAAACCATCAAAGTGGTCACCAAGGGTCATACTGGTGTTTTTGGCCATGTCAGGGTGCCTCAAATATCAAATATGGGTATTTAATGGTATAAAACCATAACCAACGGGTCAACTTGACCGTCAAACGCTACGCTCCTTTCGTCGCTACGAATATTTGGGGTCAGAGTAAATTTTATATGTAATAGTCATGTGGCGGCGGACGATTTGCCTCGCAAATTGAAGTATTAATCAATAGACGAATGAACGCCAGAATACCGGGGCGGCCGGGGAAACTGTAGCAAGGGAAATAAATGTTACTCTGACCCTGAATATTGTTCTGACACTTTACGGTTTGCTTTGCCGGCGCGCCGGTTCGGGATTGCGGCTGATTTTGAGCCGGACGGGGTTTGCAAGCCCGTCCTGAACCTTTTCACTATGTACCAAGGCAAATCAAAACGTTCGGGGTATGGGTGGTTTGATCGGGCGAATTAGGATGATATACGGAAATAAAAAGGCTTTTTAAATTATAAGGCTATTGGAATAGAATAGATTTTCCCGGTAGATATCCGGATATGTCGCGGAGTAATAGAATGACCAAGGAAAAATTCATGTTCAATTGCCATGTCTGTGGAGGCTCTTATCAGCATGGCCCACACAGATACGAAGGTCACGGACTCAATCTATATGGCGGTCTCTCAGTCTGTGATAAATGCTGGGAGAGTAACCATGATGGGTGGGCACAGCACTACGAAAATATCCTTCTCGCTCATCTCAGAGAAAAAGGTCTCCCCGTGCCTGAAAGGAATGCAAAGGGCCTTCTTCCTCGTGAATAGACTCTTCACTATGGCTGGTAAAGTATCGCCCAACCCGGCAGTTGATAGGAACTGCGCAAAAGTGTGCAGCCCCTCACTGTTACGTAAGCCTTCTCAAAACGCATCGGCTATGTCGCCCTCATCAGTCAAATATCCAAACCACGAGATCCGTCCATACTAATTTAACGTAGCGAAACATCATGAAATTTGTAATATTCGTACTCATCATAATTCTTGGTTATCGAGTTCTTCAACTCGAGTCAGAGTTGAAAAATGTATCTCGGAACACAGCGATCGCGGTACTTTCCGCTGAGGCGGCCAATGACAAAATCGGTGCATTTGCTCCTTACTTCGCACCTGACAAAGATAAGTTCATTAAAGCGTGGTTTGATAGCGTGAATATGCCCATCGCTGTATTCCCGGACGAAGTGCTCACGCCCATCAAGCAAGAGCTTGAGGAAAAGAGAGCAGGTAAGGAAGCCCAGCAACTCAAGGCTACGCTATTCAAATAAACATGCCAATCCATCATAGCTTTAAAGGTGGTGGCAGTTTGGCTTCGGTAGCTATTGCTTGGTCTAACAAGTCGGTCAAAGGGACGCGCCGCTCGTTAGCGGTTTTCAAGTTCTGTTTTTTATCAAGATTCGGCGGCTTCATTTTAGCTCAGTGAGCGGCGCGCCCCTTACCGTAACGTTATGCTTCTTTAGCTGACGTTTAATAAGGCCGTAAGGTGCAATCGTAGGGTGTCGAGGCGTAGCCGTATTGCGCCGCTGCTGGCTTTTATCACTCGCCGTATGACGCTATCGCTAATAGGCTCTACGCGGGCTGACGCTGGGGACTCGATTTTCGACAATGGCGTATCGTTTTATTCGGGTCTGCCGGTCGGCGAAACGCTGTAGTATCACGTCAGTTTAATTCTATTTGGGAGAACAGCATGAGAGTTGCCATATTCGTTTGCCTCTTGTTTGTCAGCGTCCAAACCCAGGCCGCCTTGCGCGAAGAAAACGTCGAGTACCGCGCCGGCGATACCGTCATGAAGGGTTATTTGGTTTGGGACGATGCCAAGGGGGAGAAACAGCCCGGTGTTTTGGTGGTGCACGAATGGTGGGGTTTGAACGACTACGCGCGGATGCGGGCGCGCATGTTGGCGGAGCTGGGTTATACCGCGCTGGCGGTCGACATGTACGGCGGCGGCAAGCACAGCGAGCATGCCAAGGACGCCAAGGCGTTCGTCAAAAGCGTCAATGAACAACAGGGTCTTGCCCGGCAGCGATTCGTGGCGGCTAAAGCATTCCTCATAAGCCGGCCGACTGTCGCTAAAGATAAGGTCGCGGCGATCGGTTATTGTTTTGGCGGCGCTACCGTGCTCAACATGGCGCGCTTGGGCGTCGATCTCAATGCCGTGGTCAGTTTTCACGGCAATTTGGAAACAGACACGCCGGCCGAAAAGGGCAAGGTTAAAGCCAAAATCCTGGTGTTGAACGGTGCCGAAGACCGGTTCGTCACGCCTGAAAGCATCGCGGCGTTTAAGAAGGAAATGGGCGATGCCGCCGCCGACTACCAATTCGTCAATTACCCCGGCGTCATACACGGTTTCACCAATCCCGACGCGGACCGATTGGGCAAAGCCAACGACTTGGCGGTGGCTTATGACGCAGAGGCGGACAAGCAGTCATGGGCCGCCATGCGGCAGTTGTTCAAGGATGTTTTCGGTGATTAGTTTCAGTGTTACCGAGCGATACCGGAATGGCTGGTGATGAGAGAACTTGATGAACTGTTTGTTGCGTTATCGCATTCCGATTTTCGCAGCAAGCAGCATCTGAAAGGCAAGGATTTGCAATATTTGTATGATAAAGGCATGCCGTTGGTACTGAGTCATGCGCGTGATTTTATTGGCAAGCGTTTAGCGCCGGCGGTGATCGCTAACGATGGCAAACAAACCCCTTTCAGGGGTCATCCGGTATTCGTCGGACAACATGCCACGGCCTGTTGTTGCCGGGGATGTTTGCAGCAATGGCACGGCATAGCGCCGGGGCGGGAACTGACGGCGGACGAACAGGATTACCTAATCGAGGTGCTGGCGCATTGGCTAAACATGGAACTTGAGCGTTTCGGCCAAATTCCGGACTTGGGCCCGAAACAAATGAGCCTGCCGGGCTTTTGAACGGCCGGTGTCGGCCCAATTACGCTGTCTCGGGTTGACAATTACGGCGGCAAGCAAGATGATCAAGCCAGTTTTCTTCGGTCTTGAGCATTCATGAGCAACGACACGCTGCAAATCCGCCGTATCGGCATCGATACCTACCACGAAAACGTGGCCTATTTGAACCGGGAATGCGCGATATACCGGGCCGAAGGTTTTCAGGCGTTATCGAAAATCGAAGTCTGTGCCAACGGTACCCGGTTGTTGGCGGTGCTGAATGTGGTCGACGACTATTCCATCGTTCAGCCCGGCGAATTGGGCCTTTCCGAGCAGGCTTTCGAGCAGCTCAATATCGCCGAGCATGCGCTGGTAACGGTCGATCATGCCGAAAACCCCGAATCCATGGATGCCGTGCGGCGCAAGATCAACGGCGAACGTTTGAACCAGGATGACTTCGACAGTATCGCCAAGGACATTGCCGATACGCGCTATTCGAAAATGGAGATGGCGGCTTTCTTGGTGGCTACCGGTCAGAACAATCTTGACCGGGACGAATTGCTGTATCTGACCCGCGCGATGTTGAATTCCGGGGAGCGCATGAATTGGCACGAACCGCAGGTCGTGGATAAGCATTGCATCGGCGGGATACCCGGCAACCGCACCTCGATGCTGGTCGTGCCGATCGTCGCCGCGCACGGCATGTTGATCCCTAAAACGTCCAGTCGGGCGATCACTTCGCCGGCAGGTACCGCCGATACCATGGAAGTGTTGGCCGAGGTCAATCTGCCGCCCGACAAATTACATGAAATAGTCCGGCAATACCGCGGCTGCTTGGCTTGGGGCGGCACCGCGAAGTTAGCGCCGGTCGACGACTTATTGATTTCGGTCGAGCGTCCGCTCGGTATCGATTCGCAAGGTCAGATGGTCGCGTCGATTTTGTCCAAGAAGCTGGCGGCCGGCTCCACGCACTTACTGGTCGATATTCCGGTCGGACCGACTGCCAAAGTCAGATATATGCGGCAAGCCTTGGCTTTACGCAAATTGTTCGAATTCGTCGGAGACCGCCTGAACATCCATTTGGAAGTGATGATTACCGACGGTCGCCAGCCTATCGGCCGCGGAATAGGTCCGGTGCTGGAGGCGCGCGATATCATGCAAGTGCTGGAGAATCACCCCGACGCGCCGTTCGATTTGAGACAGAAGTCGCTGCAATTGGCCGGACGCATCATCGAGTTCGATCCCGATGTCAGGGGCGGCCAGGGCTACGCGATCGCAAGAGACATCCTGGATTCGGGACGCGCGATCGCAAAAATGAACGACATCATTCAGGCGCAGGGCGCCAAAGCGATCGATTTGACGCCGGGCAGCCTCTGCCATGAGGTACTGGCCGAGCAAACCGGCATCATCATCAATATCGACAATTTCCAGATGGCGAAAATCGCCCGCATTGCCGGTGCGCCGATAGAAAAGAAGGCGGGGGTCGAATTATTGAAAAAATTGGGCGAAAACGTTGCGGAAGGCGAACCGATTTACCGCATCCACGCGGAATTTCCGGCGGATTTTAATTTCGCGAAAAAGCTCGCTACGCTAAGCTCCGCTTATACGATCGGCAAAGAAGAGCATGTGCTGAAACCCTTGGTACCTTTCCATTAACGATGCGCGTTCTCACGTTTCCGGATTACCGACCTCAGGGCGAACGTTTGGCCGCGGAACTGGGCGTTCCCTTCGATATTGTCGAACTGCACCGTTTTCCCGACAGCGAAAGCCTGATTCGGTTACCGCCCGGCTTGCCGGAGCATGTGGTGCTGTGTCGCAGCCTGAATCAACCGAACGATAAATTGATCGAGCTGCTGTTGTTTTCGCGTACGGCTAGAGAGCTAGGCGCAAAACGCATTACATTGGTGGCGCCCTATTTATGTTATATGCGTCAAGACATCGCCAACCGTCCCGGCGAGGCGGTCAGTCAACGTATCGTCGGCCGCATGCTGGCGGAACTGTTCGACGACGTCATCACCGTCGATCCGCATTTGCACCGCATTTCGCGCTTGGATCAGGCGATTCCGATCGCCAATGCGATCAGCGTTTCGGCCGGCCGTGTGATCGGCGATTTTTTGAAACAGCGCCTGACGCGGGCGATTTTACTGGGACCGGACCAGGAATCCGAACAATGGGTTTCCGGAATCGCCCGATCAATCGGTTTCGAGTACGGGGTGGCCAGCAAAATCAGGCACGGCGACCGGCAGGTGGAGATTACATTGCCGGACTTGGATTTTGCCGGACAGGCAGTCGTCATTGTCGACGATATGGCCAGCACGGGTAGAACCATGGCACGGAGCGCGGCTTTGTTGGCCGAAGCGGGCGCCGGCGCGCTCTACGCCGCGGTTACACATCCCTTATTTTACGAGGATGCCGAGGCGAAGATTCGGTCGGCCGGAATAAAAGAGATCTGGAGTACCGACAGCATAGCGCATAGGACATCGTGTATCAGGCTGGCAGCGTTGTTGAGTTCGGCGGTTAAAAGGATTTTGTAGCCGACCCCGTCAAGCTGTTTTATGTTATGACTTCCCCGGCGGACCGATTAAGCCGAGTGCTGTCCACCGTCTTTTATTTGAGATGCAGTTAAATCATAATCCAACGATACTAAAACAACTAAAAAGAGAGGAGGAACGTGATGGTGAACGAAAAAAACTTGATCGAATTGGCCGGTAAAGCCAAGGCATGGGTAGAAGAACAATGGCGCAATAAGAAATATTGGAACGCCAAGTTCGATCGTTTCGCTCGTTTCGGCGCCAAGATCAGCGGCCGGCCGCTCGCCTTCAATATCGCCATCGCATTGGTCTTTGTCTGGTTGATTAGTGGCCCTATCTTCGGATTCAGCGATACCTGGCAATTGGTGATCAATACCGCAACCACGATTATCACCTTTCTGATGGTGTTTTTGATCCAGCACACCCAGAATCGCGATACCGACGCGCTGCAAGTCAAGTTGGACGAGCTGATTCGCGCGGTGGAAGGCGCGAACAATGCGCTATTGGACCTGGAGGAACTGGAAGAAGAAGAGCTGGAAATATTACGCACCCAATACGCTCAACTGGCGCGCGAAGCCAGACGAATCAAGGGCAGCGACGAATCGGGTACGGCGGAATAGGGTCATGCCGAGACTATTCGGTCTCGACCCCGCTACCTTTCTGGCCCGCATCGGCGGCATATCCCTCCGCGGCCGGAATCCGGCCGCTATCGTCAATATTGCCGGTAGTGATTGCGTTTAAATTCATCGATAAGCCAAGCATTCAGGCTGCGTCCCGCTTCTTACAGATAGTTCAGCCACTTCCAATGCGGTTTATGCCGTTTGGCGGCTTCGAAACCGTGGCAGAGCATGTACATAATAGACAACATGACGAGCCATATCAGATAAACGACCGGCAAGCTGTAGCCGTAATCCTTGGGTAATGTCGGCGACCAGATGCCGCCGCCGGCAATCGCCGACACCGGCCCGTCGGTAAAATACGCCAGCGCCACGGCCGACCCGTGAATCAAATATAAATGCAGCAGATAGAAAAACAGCGGGCATCGGCCGAAAAGCTGTAAGACACCGAATCGCCTGGGCGATGCGTTTTCCAGCAAGGCCAAGACCACGACGGCAGGCCCCAAGGTCATCAACAGATACAACAATGAAGGCGGATATTTATGGCAATTTAGGAAGGATAATACCGTGAAGACGGGATCGGGATAGGCTTGCCAGGGGTCGGGGTCGCCATAGATATTGCTGTAGCGTAGGGCGATGAACATGGCGGTCAGCGAAAAACCCAACAGAAAAAGGCGTTTTCGGGTGCGCCATTGGCTTAGGCTGATCCATTTGCCGAAACCGTAGCCCACGGCCATCACGCCTATCCACGGGATCAAAGGGTAATAGGGGTTTATCATCCAGCCGTCGAATAAAGGCACGTCGCCGCCCGTATGCAGTACGGACCACCAGGGGCCGAACCAACCCAGTTCTGCCGGTTGCACGGCGTCGAAGGCGTTATGCGAGCCTATCATCAATAGCCCAAACGAAACGATCCAAGCCAGCGGTAAATTGACCAGAGCGGCCAATACGATCATGGACCAGGCGATGGCCCACAGCACGCCGCCGTCGATTTCGCGGAAATCGTTGTAAAAGTTCCACGACCAGGCCTCGACAGTGCAGGTCAACAACAATAAAAACAACCCCCGGTCCAACAGGAAGCGGCTGATCGGTGCGTCCGGCCCCCGTCGCGAAGCCCAAAGGAAAGCGCTGGCACCGGCTAGAAACACGAACACCGGCGCGCAATAGTGAGTGATCCAACGGGTCAGAAATAAGGCGATATTGGTTTTGTCGAGATCGGTGGGGCTGAAATGCGCATCGCTGAAAAAATCGCGGGTGTGGTCCAGCGTCATCAGCACCATGACCAGGCCGCGCAGGATGTCGATAGAATGTAATCGGCCTGATGGAGAATGGTTGCTCATAATAAAATCTGAGGTGTAAAAGGGGCAGTATTGCCAGCATGGATACGTTTGGTTAAGCCGGATAGTGCGGTTCTGAACATAGATCCGTTTTTCGAATATTCACCGGAAAAGCGCCGCTGCTTGCTCCGGGTTGAACGGGAAGTACAGATGCAGATAAGAGGCTTGCAAAGAGTCCTTGCGATAAAAGCCTTCGGCCTTGCTACGCTGGCGCTGCGGCACTGAGTGCGCGAAAGCCTGCATATCGGTTTCCAATTGCGAATGATGAAAACTGTGGCCGCGAAGTTCGCCGTGCTCGAGCCGCAATGCATGCATACCCAGGTTGACCAGCCGGTCTTGCATGCGGGCATGGCCCGGCAACAAGCCGACCATCTCCGCTTCGCGGCCTTCCTTGTCGCTCAAGCTTTTCAACAGATACAGGAAACCGCCGCATTCGGCGTAAATGGCTTTGCCGGCTCGATGATGGTTGCGCAAGGCTGTTTTCATCGCGTCGTTAGCCGCGAGTTCTTGTAGATGCAATTCGGGATAGCCGCCGGGCAAATAGACGCCGTCTGCGTCGGGTAGGGCGGTGTCGGCCAGCGGCGAAAAAAACCGCAGTTCCGCGCCCATGGCTTCCAGACAGTCGAGATTAGCTTGATAGAGGAACGAAAACGCGGCGTCGCGGGCCACCGCGATGCGCTTGCCGGTCAACAGTCGCGGTGTTTGAGTTGTTTCATCGGAATGGAATGGGACCGGCACAGGCAAACGGCACGGAGCGAATTCCGTTAACAATTCGGCGGCGCGTTGCAGGCGTTGCTCCAGGCCGGCGATTTCGCCGGCTTGCCACAGGCCCAAATGCCTGGACGGCAGGCTTGCCGCCGGGTCGTCGGCCATAGCAGCCAACAGCGGCAAGGTTTCGGGTAAAGCCTCTTGCAGCCACCTGGCATGCCCGGGCCCGGCCACTTTGTTGGCGATGACGCCCGCCGATCGCAAGCCGGGCCGGTAATTGGCCAAGCCGAAGGCCACGGCGGCGAAAGTCTGCGCCATGCCTTGCGCATCGATGACGATGGCGACCGGCAGATCCAGCGTTTGCGCCAAATCGGCGCTACTGCTGTCGCCGTCGTATAAACCCATCACACCTTCTATCAAGATCAAATCGGCATCGGCGCCGGCGCGATACAGCAAGTCGCGGCAATGCGTTTCCCCCATCATCCATAAATCCAGTTGATAAACCGGATTGCCCGATGCTTGTGCCAATATCTGCGGATCGATGAAGTCCGGGCCGGCTTTGAACACGCGCACTTTCCGGCCTAGTCCGCGGTGATAGTAAGCCAGAGCGGCGGTTACGGTGGTTTTGCCTTGGCCCGATGCCGGCGCGCCGATCAGCATGGCCGGACAGTGTCTGGCGGTGGATATAAAAGTCATCGCGCCGAATTACCGGGTTTTTTCCAGCTTGGTTTGGCAAGGCAGGCAATATTTGCAGGCGACGGCTTTTCTGCGCGCTTCGGGAATCGGCTCGCCGCATTCCTCGCATTCGGTGGCCGACTCGCCTTGATACATGGCTTTGCGGGTTTCGGCGACGAACAATTCGGTCATTTTTTCCATGCGTTCGGCGATCGCGTCGGCACCGCCGGCCCAGGCTGTTGACATCGTGATTTCCTCCTGATCTGATCGGACGGCGTAGCTTATACCACCATTTCCGCCTGCAGCAATTTGATTTGATCCCTGACCCGCGCGGCATCCTCGAATTCCAGATTTCTGGCATGGTGGTACATTTTTTCTTCCAGTTGCTTTAACAGCTTGGAGGCCTGCTTCGGCGTCATGGCTTTGTATTCGGCTGCGGGTTCGGCCACTTTGGCCTTTACGTTTGCGATCGAAGCGCCGGCGCCGGGGATGGACAGTTCCATGATGTCGGTGACGGATTTGTACACGGTTCTGGGCGTGATGCGGTGCACTTTGTTGAATTCGATCTGCTTGTTGCGGCGGCGTTCGGTTTCGTCCATGGCCTGTTGCATCGATCGGGTGATCTTGTCGCCGTACAAAATCACCTTGCCGTTGACGTTGCGGGCCGCGCGGCCTATGGTTTGGATCAAAGAAGTCAGCGAACGCAAGAAACCTTCCTTGTCGGCGTCCAGAATCGCCACCAACGAGACCTCCGGTATGTCCAAGCCCTCGCGCAATAGGTTGATGCCGACCAGTACATCGAACACGCCCAAGCGCAGGTCGCGGATGATTTCCACCCGTTCCACGGTTTCGATGTCGGAATGCAGGTAACGCACCTTGATATTGTGATCCATCAAATAATCGGTCAAATCTTCCGACATGCGTTTGGTCAGGGTCGTGACCAAGACCCGTTCCTGCATGGCGACGCGCTTGTTGATTTCCGACAGCAAATCATCCACCTGCGTCGTGGCAGGACGAACTTCCACCGCCGGGTCGACCAGGCCGGTCGGCCGAGCCACTTGTTCGATCACGGCGCCGGAATGCTCTTTTTCGTAAGGACCGGGCGTGGCCGATACGTAAATGCGCTGGCCGCAGGCTTGCTCGAATTCCTCAAAGCGGAGCGGACGGTTTTCCAAGGCCGACGGTAGACGGAAGCCGTATTCGACCAGGGTTTCCTTGCGCGATCGGTCGCCTTTGTACATCGCGCCGATCTGCGGTACCGTGACGTGGCTTTCGTCTATCACGACTATGGCATCCTTGGGCAGATAGTCGAACATGGTCGGCGGTGACTCGCCTTCGCCGCGGCTGGACAAATGGCGGGAGTAGTTTTCGATGCCGGAGCAATAGCCGACTTCCAGTATCATTTCGATATCGAACAGCGTGCGCTGCTCCAGACGCTGGGCTTCGACCAGTTTGTGGTTATCGCGTAAGTGCTCCAGGCGTTCGGCCAGTTCCAGCTTGATTTTCTCGACGGCGATCAATAATTGTTCGCGCGGCGTCACGTAATGGCTTTTCGGGTAAATCGTGAAACGCGCCAATCGTTGCGTGACTTCGCCGGTCAAGGGGTCGAACATCGACAGGCGCTCGATTTCGTCGTCGAACAGTTCGATGCGCAAGGCCTGCTCTTCCGACTCGGCCGGAAACACGTCGATGACGTCGCCGCGCACCCGGTAGGTCGCGCGGCGCAGTTCGGTGTCGTTGCGGGTGTATTGCATTTCGGCCAGACGGCGCAGGATGTCGCGCTGCTTGATGATGTCGCCGCGCACCAAATGCATTACCATTTGGAAATAGGATTCCGGTTCGCCCAAGCCGTAGATCGCCGAAACGGTGGCGACGACGACGGTATCGCGCCGCTCCAGCAGGGCCTTGGTGGCCGACAGCCGCATCTGCTCGATGTGTTCGTTCAACGAGGCGTCCTTGTCGATGAAGGTATCCGAGGCCGGGATGTAGGCTTCGGGCTGGTAGTAATCGTAATAGGACACGAAATACTCGACGCTGTTTTCCGGAAAGAACTCCTTCATCTCGCCGTATAGTTGGGCCGCTAGCGTCTTGTTGGGCGCCAATATCATGGCCGGCCTTTGGGTGCGCTCGATGACGTTGGCGATCGTGAAAGTCTTGCCCGATCCGGTCACGCCAAGCAGCGTTTGATGTACTTCGCCATCGTTGATGCCTTCCACCAGCCGGCCGATCGCTGCGGGTTGATCGCCCGCAGGCTGATAGCGGCTGTGGATTTTGAAGGGTTTCTGGTGAATTCGCGTCGGAGCTTGAACCGGTTTGCTCTCCGGGATAATGCCGGTTATGGCCGACTGACTGATTTCCATGCGCCGTTTGCCGGACATCGGATTGCCTCTAAAGTAGGATCTAATTTGTACAAATTACTGATTCGGCGTACTATTTGCAACCGTCCGTGATAAAAAATCGAGGTTGCGCCATGCAGGTATCCGGCTCGCCTTATACCAGTGCCGGTTTCTCCGCTCGCTATCGGCCCAAAGCCAGTGTTGCACAAGAAAACGCGCCGAAACCGATCGCGCCGGTCGATAATATAAGCGAAATAAATCAAGACCAACAGCGCCAACTGCAAATCCTTAAGGATAGAGATAGGGAGGTTAGGAACCACGAACAAGCCCATTTGAGCGCGGCGGGCGGACTCGCGGTCAGCGGGGCGAGTTTTCAGTTTGCTACCGGTCCTGACCGGCAACGTTATGCGGTGGGCGGCGAAGTCAGCATAGATACGTCGGCGGTGGCGAATGATCCGGCGGCCACGTTACGAAAAGCTGAAATGATACGCCGCGCCGCGTTGGCGCCGGTGCAGCCGTCGGCGCAAGATTATAATGTGGCGAACCGAGCGGCGGCGATGGCGAATAAAGCCAGAGTGGATTTATTGCGGGATACGCCCGATTTCATTCGGACAGGCTCGCGCGTCAATATTCGTGCTTAGGATTTGGCCAAAAACAACTTCCCGTTTTGCCGGTGCGAACCCGGGGCATACCGAATGAGGAACGCCGTGAACCCTTCCATGGGAGCTTGACGGCAGCGTCCTTGCTGCCGACATCCTCACTCGGTACGTCCCCAGCGACTATTGCCATATCGGGAAGTTATTTTGGACGATATCCTTAGTCGGGTTTGATAAACTCGGCCGCAACACCAACCCCCGTTTGGACACGAACGATTTTGGCGGTTTGTATCGGTGCGTTCTCAAATTCCGTGGTTTGCACTTGCATCAGGGTTCCTATTTCTAAATTAGGCATATCAGGCCAAAGCAAAAAAAGGCCGCCTTCGGAAAAATCATGCATTTCGAGAACAAAGTCATTGGAAAAGCCCTCAATATTCGCCCTAATTTTAGCTCGATGCTGCAGTCGTGGATGTTGTCGGTGGTCTTTACCGGTCACAATATTCACTATGATAAGTTAATTAAAATTTAAGGGTTGCTATCTATGGTTGACGCCGCGCTGGCAAATCGCTCCGATCAACGAATGATGATGAACGCGTACGTCCCATTCAGTTCTCATTGTATAGTATGGCAAAATATCCGTGTCAATTTTCCGTGGAATTCGTCCGGTAAAATGCTAAGTCGGTGAGTTTTTAAAATCACTTCATCGCACTCGATAATGGTTTGACGGATAATGGATCCTGATTGGATACAATTGTTTATGTATCTTTAACTAGCTTTAAGCTCATATTTGAATGGCAAGACGACCTAGACCTAAACCACGAACTCGATCAAAAACTTCATCGCGACGCAGAAAAAGTAAAGTCCATTCGTCATGGTGGCTAACGGCTTTAGTCTCGTTGCTGCTAGCCGGCGGATTCGTGTTGTTCGTTTATGTCGGTTTTCTAGACCACGGCGTTCGAGAACAATTTGAAGGGAAGCGCTGGTCTATTCCGGCCAGGGTATATGCCAGCCCTACCGAGCTTTACACCGGCTTGGATTACAGCGCAAAAAACTTGGAGAACCTGCTAGTCCAATTGCACTATCGGCAGGATGACAAGTTAGCGGGCGAGGGCGCTTATTTTGCCAAGGCAGGTCAGATTAGCCTGAAAACACGAGCATTTAATTTCGGCGATAACGAAGAGGAAAGTCGTAAGGTCGATATTCATTTCGTTGGCGGCACGATTTCCAGCATTATTGATTCCAAGACGGGCAGTGATATTGCCATTCTGCGCATGGAACCCGTGCAAATAGGAAGTTTCTATCCCAGGCTTAAGGAGGATAGAATCCTAATCAAACTGGAGGATGCTCCGCCAACTTTGATTCAGGGTTTACTTTCGACCGAGGACAGGGATTTCTACCACCATTTCGGAATATCGCCGAAAGGCATTGCCCGGGCGATGTGGTCCAATATCAAAGCGGGGGGCATGGTTCAAGGCGGGAGTACGATCACGCAGCAGTTGGTTAAAAACTTTTTTCTGCATCCGAAGCGGACCTTGAGGCGGAAGCTCAAGGAAATGCTGATGTCATTTATCTTGGAATATCGTTACAGCAAAGACGAAATACTCGAAGCTTATCTGAATGAAATTTTTCTGGGGCAAGACGGTGCGAGCGCGGTACACGGTTTTGGCTCCGCAAGCGAATTTTATTTCGGTCAATCGATAAAAACGCTCAATTTGCCGCAAGTGGAGACGCTGGTGGCTTTAGTCCGGGGGCCATCCGAGTATGACCCGCGCCGCCATCCGGAACGTACGCTGGAGCGCCGCAATTTGGTTTTGGATGCCATGCTGGCGGAAGGCTACATCAGTGCCGATCAAGCCGGCGAGGCTAAGAAGCAAGCTTTGTCCGTGGCGGCGGTGACTCATCGCTCGGCGAACCGTTATCCCGCTTTCATCGATTTGGTTAAGCGCCAATTGAAACAAGAATACAAGGAAGAAGATCTGACGTCGGAAGGCTTGCGTATCGTAACGACATTGGATACGCGAGTCCAGGACACCTTGGAACGCTCGATGGCCGATAAGCTGGTAAAATTGGAAAAGCGTCCTAAGAGTAACGACCTGGAGAGCGCTGCGATTGTTACCCGTCGCGATAGCGGTGAAATCGTCGCTATGGCCGGATCGCGTGACGCGTCCGATACGGGGTTCAACCGGGCCTTGGATGCGGTTAGACCGATAGGCTCGTTGATCAAGCCGGTGGTTTACCTGACGGCTTTGGAATATCCCGACCGTTACACCATCATTACACCGGTAAGCGATACGCGGCTGGCGATCCCGGCCGAGAAGGGTAAATTCTGGTCGCCGGATAATTACGACCACCATGAACACGGCGTCATACCATTGCATACCGCCCTGACCAATTCCTACAACATGGCGACGGTCAGAATAGGTATGGATATCGGTTTGGCTCGAATAGCAAACAATCTGAAGCACATGGGGGTTAATCGAAAAATCGAACAATATCCTTCCATGCTGTTAGGCGCGGCGGCGTTAACCCCGTTGGAAGTCACCCAGGTATATCAAACATTGGCGGGAGACGGTTTTGCGACGCCGTTACGCTCGATACGTGCCGTGAACGCCGCGGACGGTAAAGCGTTGCAGAGTTATCCCCTGACGGTGCGACAAGTCGTCGATCCGGCGGCAACCTATATTACCAATACGATTTTGCAAGACGTGATGCGTATCGGTACCGGACGCTCGGCCTATAGCTATATGCCGCCGCAGATGAATTTGGTCGGCAAGACCGGTACCACCAACGAAATGCGCGATAGTTGGTTTGCCGGGTTTAGCGGCGATTATCTATCGGTGGTTTGGGTCGGACGGGACGACAATAAATCGACCGGCCTGACCGGAAGTAGCGGCGCTTTGCAAATCTGGGCGGAACTGATGCGGCAAATTACTGTCAGGCCGGTGCAATTAGTGGTGCCGGATAATGTCGGTATGAAATGGATAGATTCCAATACGGGCGGGCTGACGGCCGAGAATTGTCCGAACGCAACGCTATTACCGTTCGTGGAAGGTTCTGAACCGATGGAATACGCTGAATGCGGTTCGTCGGAGTCAGATGCGGCCGAGTCCTGGTTTGAACACTTAAATCCTTTTTAATTACAATGAAGAAATTCCTAGGTATCTGTATTCTATTGCTGGTTGTTTTTAACGCATGGGCGGAAGATTCGGCCATCGACCAGCTCAAAGCGTTTCTGAAAACAAGTGCTTCATTATCGGCCGACTTTAAGCAAGTCACTTTTAACAAGGCCGGACAAGTATCACAGACCAGTACGGGGCAATTTTATTTGAGCAGGCCGGGTAAGTTTCGCTGGAATTATCTGAAGCCGTATACTCAAGAAATTGTTTCAAGCGGCGGGAAAGTTTGGTTTTATGACGCCGACCTGGAGCAAGTTACCGTTAAACGATTAGATGATTCCTTAGGTTCTACTCCTGCGTTATTGCTTACGGGCGAGGTCGATATCGACGAAAAATTTAATTTGGAAGAGCAGGGTAATGAAGACGACTTGAATTGGGTGCGCCTATCGCCCAAGAATGAAGAAAGCGGGTTTAAATATATTTTGATTGGCATAAGCCACGGCCAGTTAGGCGGGATGGAATTAAGCGATAATTTCGGCCAATTGACCCGTATTTATTTTTCCAATATTAAGCTCAATCCGGTTTTAAACGATGCGCTATTTAACTTTTCGCCGCCTAACGGTGTCGATGTATTCGAAAATTGATAGCCGTCAACCCAAACAAACTCGATTTCGTCCCGCTTGTTTGGCTTTATACATGGCGTCGTCCGCGCGTTTTAACAAGGCCGGCATGTCGTCTCCACTTTTTAGGGCGCTGACGCCAAGGCTAACCGTGATATTCAGCACTGCCATACCGTAAGCTAAGGTATGAGATTCGACACTTGTACGAATCCGCTCCGCGATAATTGCGGCGTCGTCTTGGTTGGTGTCGGTTAATAAAACGACAAACTCCTCGCCTCCGTAGCGAAAAACGAAATCGCTCGCTCGCACGCTGTCTTTTATTTTGCCGGCCACAGATGCAAGGGCTAAATCGCCGCAATGATGTCCATGCTCGTCGTTAATCAATTTGAAGTGATCAATGTCGACAAAAATGATAGACAAAGGTTGATTGCAGCGGTTTGCGCGTTTTATTTCACGCGCCAGCATGTCGTTAAAAGCCGCCCGATTGTGAGTTTGAGTTAACGGATCGGTATAGGCTTGTTGCAAGGCTTGCTGAAACAGCGTGGCGTTGCGTAGAGGATAAATTAGACAGCAAAGCAAGCTTTCTAACATGTCCAGTTCAACTTTGCTGAAACGTTGGCTACGAGTCAACTTAAGCTCGCCAAGCTGCTGTTCTTCGACCCGAAGCGCATAGCTACACGAATGGCGAGCGGTAACGCCGCGCTTATATCCCAGGCGAAATTCGCTGTTGGTGTATTCGACGCTGTTATGCGGAACGGTGGCTTGAATTTTATTGCAGAAAATCGATATCAGCTCGGCGAAGTCCAGTGTGGTTTGCAGGGCACTGCTGATGTCGTAGTGTTGAAGATTGACGGCAGTACTGGCTTGAAAGCTTTTATTGCTGACGACAGCAAGTTCGGCTGCTATTTCTGTCATGACACCCTCTCAAGTCTTGAATTAATCGTTTTTCAAGAAGAAGCGATTGGTGTGCCAAACTATAAAAGTGTATTTATATCATATGGTTATTAAATTTATGTTGAAAAAGTGGCAATTTTTTGCCACTTTTCAATAGCTCTTTAAAACAAGCCTAACTGCACCTGAGCCACTTCCGACATCATTTCTCGAGACCAAGGCGGATCAAGTACGATTTCAACAATGACGGAATCGACCCCTGGCAAGGCGCGGATGCATTTTTCCACGTCGCTTTGGATGACGGGCCCCATGCCGCAGCCCGGAGCGGTCAGGGTCATCCGGATGTGTACGTCGTTGCCGCCTTTGTCGTTGCGAGTCACTTCGCAGTTGTAAACCAGGCCGAGGTCGACGATATTGACCGGAATTTCAGGGTCATAGACCGTTTTCATGACTTCCCAACAATTTTTTTCGACGGCTTCGGTATCGGTTTCTGAAACTAAAGTATGCAATTCGTGCGTTTCTTTGCCTAGGGCGTCTGCATCGTTGCCGGCAATGCGTACCATGTGGCCGTAATCGGTGACTACCGTGTAATTGCTACCCAACGACTGGTGTACCGTCACTTTCTGGCCTTTTTTCAGCGTGCCGTGATGGCCGTCCGGGATGGTGACGATATTGACGTCGCGGGTTAAAGTGACAACTTCTCTTTCTGCCATAGCGTTAGTTAATTCTCAAAAGTCTGTGCGTCAAAAATTTGACCGGTAATGCCATTGCTGGCAGCGTCGAACAAATAACAGTAAAGCGCATCAAGGCTAGCCATTGGAGCAAGTTTGGTTTTGTCTTCAGCTGGATAGGCTTTTTTGCGTAACGGTGATTCGACCGGGCCGGGAATCAGCGTATTTACCCGGATTTTTTGTCCGGCTTCTAATTCCTCGGCCAGTATTTTGGCGAAGCCTTCCAAGGCGATTTTCGAAACGCCATAAGCGCCGCTGTAAGCCTTGGCTTGTCTTGCCGTGGAATCCGAGGTAAACACGATAGAGGCGTGTTCACTTTTCTGCATTAAAGGCAGCAATACGCGGCTGAGCAGAAACGCCGCGTTCAAGTTAACGTTTAAGGTATGGCCCCAATCATGGGTTTTGTGGATTGCAATCGGCGTAAACGCGCTGAACTCCGCTGCGGAATGCAACAGACCCTGCAAAGATCCATAACGTTGCTCGATGGCATCGGCCATTTCCTGATATTGCGCCTCGGTGGCGCCGGCTAGATCGAAAGGATACATGGCGGGTTCGGTGCCGCCGTTTCGAACTATCCCATCGTAAATTTTTTCCAGTTTCGGAATGCTTTTATCCAACAAAATCAGTTCGGCACCTTGCTTGGCTAAAGCCAACGCCGCCGTGCCGCCCAGCCCTCCGCCGGCGCCGGTAATGAGTATGACTTGATTGCTTAATGCCATAGCGAGGTTTGTATCCATTGCTGTATTTGTTTCGGATTTTCGACCAATGCGTCCGCGCCCCATTCTTCGGGTTTATCTCCTTCTTTTAGATAACCGTAAACGGCAGCCAAGGTTTTCATGTTGGCCTTTTTGCCGGCGCTAATATCATGCGCGGCGTCCCCGATATAAACGCAGTTTTCGGGTTTCACTTTCGCTTGTTCGCACGCAGCCAACATCGGTTCGGGGTGGGGCTTGCTGTTGGCCGTTGTATCGCCGCTGATCACGCAAGCGGCCCTTTGACTAAGGTTCAATGCATCCATCAGCGGTAAGGTAAAACGTTCGCGTTTATTGGTGACCACGCCCCATTTCAAACCCGCGGACTCGATGATTTCCAAGGTTTCGCTGATGCCGGAGAAGACGCAGCTATGCACGGCGATGTTATTCTGGTAACACTCCAACATCAAATCCAACACTTGATTTTGATGCGTTTCATCGGCGCACGATACTGCGCGCTTGATCATGGCCGCCGCGCCTAGTGAAATTAGCGGTTTGAGTTCGGCTTCGTTGACGTTGGCATAACCCTTGATAGCTAAGGCTTGATTCAGACAGGCAATTAAATCCGGCGCGGTATCGACTAAGGTACCGTCTAGATCGAATAAGACACAGTCCAGCTTGAAATCGCTCATGGCTCATCCAGATCGTTTGAAAGCCGCGATGTAATTGACATCGATATCTTTGCCTAAACTGAATTTTTTAGCCAAGGGGTTGTACTGGATACCGATGATGCCTTGCAGCTCCAGGCCTGCATTTCGGGCCGATTGACATAACTCGGACGGCTTAATAAAGGTTTTGTAGTCGTGCGTGCCTTTCGGCACCATTTTCAATAAATGCTCGGCCGCCAAAATGGCCAGCAGATAGGCTTTCGGAACGCGGTTCAGGGTCGAAAAAAACACCATGCCGCCCGGTTTAACCAAGGTCGCGCAGGCTCGAATAATTGAAGCCGGATCAGGCACGTGTTCAAGCATTTCCATGCAAGTGACATGATCGAACGCGGCGGGCTGTCGTTCGGCCAGGGCTTCCGCGCTGATTTGTTCATAACGGGCGTTGACCCCGGTTTCCAATCCGTGCAGGTCGGCGACATCGATCAAGTCCTCGCTGAGGTCTATGCCCAGGGCGTCCGCGCCGCATTTTGCCAGTCCTTCGGTCAGAATTCCGCCGCCACAGCCGACATCGAGCACGCGTTTACCCTGCAAATCCGCGTATTGCCGGATGAATTGCAGGCGTAGGGGGTTGACCTCGTGCAGGGTTTTAAACTCGCCGTTAAGATCCCACCAGCGTTCGGCTTGCGAACCGAATTTATGGATCTCATGCGGATGTACGTTTTCTGTCATGTTCATAGAGCAAGCTTAAGGGGAATGATATCGTACTATATTACTGGGTAATTCGTCATTAGCGCTTGATTGCATAGCTAGCGAATTTCCGCCGAACCGTTTTTACCGAGTCGGCTGATTACCAGGATAAATACTATGCAATGTCGGCAGGCAAGCATATGGTTTTGTCTGCATGGCCCGGATTATACCGGCTCGATTGAGCTACTAGAAATGTATTCTCCGCGAGAATATTAGGTCTTGTAAGCGCTGGCAGATTAGATATATCGCGCTGGAGAGGCAGAGCATTCCGTTCCGCTAACCAAGATCGCCGCCAACGATATCAATTTAGAAATTCATGCCCGGCGGCACGGAAATCAAGATGTTTTGCCGGGCGACCTAAGGCGACGTTGGGGTGTGCTCGGCTGGAAAAATGATTTTCCAATCGTTTTTCATATCGACTAAGGTCCAGCCTCGTTTAGGACCCTCATCAAGGCCACGGGCAAGCTTACCGACGGCAGATTCTCGGTCGTAAGCCCATTCTCGGACGGCATCGGTATGATGAACGAGCAAGCCGAATCTTGCGCCCGGTCCACTGGTGACCCATTCCAACATTTCGAAATCACCGTCGGAATTACCGAATGCCATGATCGGCCGCCGGCCGATATGTTGGTTTATGCCGACAGGCTTACCACTTTTGTCATCAATGAAATTCAGCTCCGGTAAACGTATCAGAATTGGCTTTCCGTCGCGCACTTCATATTGAGTTTTGATGCTGCTGCCTACGACCTGTTCCGGCGGAACGCCGTAGACTTTCTCGGACCAAGGTCGCATGAACTCAATGCCGCCGCCCGAAACGATAAAGGTTTTAAAACCGTTAGCGCGTAAATAGTCCAGCAGTTCGAGCATGGGTTGGTAAACCATTTCGGTAAACCTGCGCCCTGTCGTTGGATGGGTCGCGGTCGAGATCCAGTCGCTTACCAGCTGGATGAACTGCTCTGTGGTCATCCCCGAATGTGTGGCCATCACCATTTCCAACAGTGCCTGCTCACCGCCTGCCAATGCGGAATTGGTGTCACCTTTAAGTACCGACGCGAATGGTTCTTGCCGGTTCCAGTCCGGATGTTGCGGGGCCAACTCCTTAATGCGCTCGAAGGCAAACAGCGCTTGGAAATAAAGCGGTTGTTCAGCCCAGAGCGTGCCATCGTTGTCGAATACCGCGATTCTTTCGGTTACCGGCACGTAATCCGGCGACCTGAGGTCGGTCACTTTCTCGACGAAGGCAACGATCGCCCTCTTTGCAGCCGTGTCGTTCCATGACGGAAGAGGAGAGCTTGCCTGAGCGGTGGAGTAAAATACGATGCACAGGATGAAAAGTCGAAGTGTCACTTTTTTCATGATAGGCTTCCTAAGAGAATTCGCTGCCGTACTTCATGTAGTGCCGGAAGTTGGATTGCGCCGATTGGCGCAGTCCACAGCAAGCAACGGCTTACCTGCTACTGCCGGTTGCTTCCTTCAACTGTTCTTCAATTTTGCTGAGATTAAAGGAACCTGGTGTTTGGCTAGGAGGATATTCTTCCATGGTTTCCAAGAACTTTGCCGCCATTGCCTGGATGGGGACCACGATATATGGATGATCCAGAAACCAGTCGTTATAGGTATTGGAATTATGTTGGGCTTTTTCAAACGGATCTCGGCGCAGGTTAAACAGCAACGGTACGCGCAGTTCGGTGAACGGCTCGCGCCACACACCGAAGGCGACCCCGCGGTTTTCCAGAAAGACGACTTTCCAGTCGCTGTAACGGGCCGCCACGACCTGGCCGTCGTCGTTGACATACCAGAACTCGTTACGGGGCGAGCGGTCAGTCATGCCCGATAGGAAATCCACCATATTGTAACCGTCGATATAATTGCGGTACTTTCTGCCGTTGATTCGGACGCCATCCTTTAGCTCCTCCTTGATGTCGGGCGCGCCGGCAATCGCGGCAAAGGTCGGCAACCAATCCTCGTGTGCCACGATGCCGTTAAGGGTTTTGTTGGCCGGAAAGTGCCCGGGCCATCGCACGAAAGCGGGAACTCGATAGGCGCCTTCCCAGTTGGAATTCTTTTCGCTACGGAACGGTGTCGTTCCGGCATCCGGCCAGGTATTGTAGTGCGGGCCGTTATCAGTGGAATAAAAGACAATGGTATTGTCGGCGATGTTAAGTTCATCCAGTAATTTGAGGAACTTACCTACATGCATGTCGTGCTCGATCATGCCGTCCGTGTATTCGTCATGTCCCGGATGGCGATGTTCCGGCTTTACATGGGTACGGAAATGCATGCGAGTAGCATTCCACCACACGAACCAAGGTTTGCCGGTTTGCTGTTGTTCCTTGATGAACTGCATGGCCCGATTGGATGTTTCATCATCGATGGTTTCCATACGCTTCTTGGTCAGCGGGCCGGTATCCTCGCATTTCTGTTTGCCCCATTCGCCGAAGCGGGGAATCTCGGTACCGTCGTCATCATCCGTTGCGAAGCAGTGAAGCACACCACGCGGTCCGAACTGCTGTAAAAAGGTTTTGCCATTGGCTAGCTTCATGTCGCGCGGGTAGTCTTCGTTTTCGGGCTCCTCCTCCGCATTCAGATGATATAGGTTGCCGAAAAATTCGTCGAAACCGTGGACGGTCGGCAAATGTTCGTTGCGGTCGCCCTGATGGTTTTTGCCAAATTGTCCTGTTGCGTAACCCTGGCCTTTTAAAACAGTAGCCATGGTCACATCGGTCTTTTGCCAGCCTTCCTTGGCACCGGGTAGACCGACTTTGGTCATGCCGCTGCGGACTGGAACCGAACCGCTAATAAACGCAGCTCGGCCGGCGGTACAGCTTTGCTGTCCATAATAGTCGGTGAAGGAGAGGCCTTCGTTTGCAATTCGGTCGATATTGGGTGTCTGATAACCCATCATTCCCTTGCTGTTGTGACTGATGTTCCACGTGCCGATATCGTCACCCCACAGAACCAGGATGTTGGGCTTGTCCGCTGCCTGAGCGAGGCTAATGAATGAGGAAAGGCCGACTAGTTCCATGCAAGTCGCTGCAAAAAGCATAGTTACTCTGACTGTGCGTTTTAGGGTATGTTTGTTTCTCATCATGACTCCAAGATTTTGTTCCATGACTGATATCGCTCAGTGTTAACGTTTCGTTACCGGGAATTACGGGGCGGCGCACAAGCTATTCCAGTCGCCTGATTGCGAGTGATGCCGGTGATTCGCCATAGGCGTTGCTGTTGAAACTAAGTTCTTATTCTATAGCGTGTCATCCTCATTCGTTCACTTACCCATTCTAGTAGTGTTCGGATTTTGGCGTTTTTTTATCCGAAGTTGCCATTCAGCTTCAGGAGCGAGTTTTCGTTGCGGTTCTCATGGCCCCGGCGCTAGCTATCGGGGGATATTGAACTTGCCCTCTACAATAGGCGCTAGAATTCCCGATTGTCCGGCCAAAGTCAACAATACAAAGATCGTTTATTAACTGAGTGTCTGTATCATTCGAAACCAATCAGCAGGAATTCCCGCTTTTTATCTGGCCAAGCGGCGGCGCCTTTCGATCGCTAATGGTCTTTGTTGTTTTATCCACGACGCCTAATAGACGACCGCTTTGGATAGTTTGCGGCATGTCGCCGCGGAAATCCCCGGCTAATGGCTTATATCGATTGCGGATGGAATCGCACCAATTTGACGGTACTTTCATCGCGCTGGATGATTTCCAGGATTTGGCCGTGAAATTTGATGCTGGTACCGGGTTCGGGAATGGTTTCCATGTATTCGATAATCAACCCGTTCAAGGTTTTGGGTCCCTCGGTCGGCAATTCCCAATGGGTGACGCGGTTCAGTTCCCTGACCGTGACGCTTGCGTCAACCAAATAACTACCGTCTTTCTGTTTCTTAATGTCGGGTTCTTCTTCGGCAATCAATTCGCCGACAATTTCTTGCAATAAATCGTCTAATGTAACCAAACCTTGCACGTCGCCGTATTCATCGACGACTAAACCGAAACGCTGTTTTTCGGTCTTGAATATCTGCATTTGTTTGTGAATCGAAGTACTGGCCGGAATGAAAAAAGGTTTGCTTAGGCTATCGGTGATGACTTGCTTATCGAAATCGGGGTGCGAAATCCTGGATAGAACGCTGCGGATATGTAAGAAGCCGATCACTCGGTCGATATTTTTTTTATACACCGGCAATCGCGTGTGCGGGCTATTGCGTAACTGCACGATGATATCTTCGATTGAATCTTCCAGATCGATCCCGACGATTTCCTTGCGTTGAGTCATGATGTCTTCGACGCTTGCAGACTCCAGGTCGAGGATTCTGATCAACATGTTTTGATAACGCGCCGGCAATAGATGGTCGGTATCGGAGACGATGCTTTTTAATTCGTCCTTATCGAGCGTGTCTGTTTTTGCTTTCTTGGGATTGACGCCGACCATGCGTAACAGCAGGTTGGATACCGCATTCACTATCCAGACAATAGGGTAGAAAATCTTCAATAAAGGTACGTATAGCCAGGCGGCTATAAAGGCTAGCGTTTCGGGCCGGAGAGCCGCCAACGTTTTGGGCGTGACTTCCGAAAAGATTAGCACCAGGATGGTCAAAATGCCTGTTGCCGCCGCGATCGCTTCGTCACCGGCTATTCGTATCGCAATTACGGTGGCGATCGAAGAGGCGAGGATGTTAACGAAGTTATTGCCGAGCAAGATCAGCCCCATCAAACGGTCAGGTCGCTTCAACAGTTGATGGGCTTTAATGGCGCCACGGTGTTTCTTTTTGACCAGATGTTGCAACCGATAACGGTTGAGTGTCATCAGGGCGGTTTCGGAGCCGGAAAAAAAGGCGGATAAAAGCAGTAAAAGGGCCAATAGGCCAAACAATATACCTATGGGGATGTCGTTCAACGAAAGGGCTCACGATTGCAAAACATGTCGCTAGTTTCTATGTTGGCAGCGTTTTGTCAAGTCGTTAAGACTTTATTAAGTAATTTACCGCAGTTGCTTTGGTTAAAGACTACTTAAAGTTTGCTACCCAATAAATTGAATCTTGGTGCGTTTTGACAATATCAAGATTCGGTGCTTAACTTTGGAGGCTTGTAATTGACTTGGACTAAAACTCTATTTCTTGTATATGGACGCATGAAGTCGCTCGATATTTTGCTAATTGATGACAACCCGATAAGAGCACAACAAGTCGAAACCGTGCTCAAGTTTTTAGAGTGTGGTATTAGCTCGGCCCGAAGTAACGACTGGCAATCTGTATCGACGGCGCTGAATGAAGCGGATGCTGTGTTTATCGGGGCCGTGACCGAAAGACAAGCGGCTTTGCTAAGAGCGGTGACTGAACAAATAGGGGAAAAGCCGGTTTTCTTACTGGTCGAAAGAGACGCTCCTTCAATTTCGACTTCCATCGAACAAATGATTAGCCGGGTACTGGAGTGGCCGACGGTATATTCCGTTTTATCGGAAATGCTCGGTACCCTTTCGCAAAGTCAATCACTACAACGTAAATCCCCGTCCCATAAAGGTCTAGCCGGCCGTAGCAAAGCGATTCAGAAAACGCGTGACTTGATCGATCAAGTAGCGAAATCGGATGCGACCGTGCTGATACTCGGCGAATCCGGAACCGGTAAGGAAGTCGTGGCCCAGGCTTTACACCGCGCTTCACTGCGTAACGACAAACCCTTCGTGCCTGTTAACTGCGGCGCCATTCCGGGTGAACTATTAGAAAGTGAGTTATTCGGTCACGAGAAGGGGGCCTTTACAGGTGCCTTGACTTCGCGCCAGGGACGTTTTGAATTGGCCGAAGGCGGAACCCTGTTCTTGGACGAAATCGGCGACATGCCGATGCCGATGCAGGTCAAATTGCTGAGGGTATTGCAGGAAAGGACCTTCGAGCGTGTGGGCAGCAACAAAACCATCAGCTGCGACGTGCGTATCATCGCTGCGACTCATAGGCAGCTGGAGCGGGAAATCGAAGAAAAACGCTTCCGCGAAGATTTATTTTACCGTTTGAATGTGTTTCCGATCGAAGTGCCGGCCTTGCGCGATAGATCGGAGGATATTCCTTATCTGATCAGTGATTTAATTAGGCGTATGGAAGCGGCGAATCGCGGTTCGGTCAAACTGACGCGGAACGCGATTGCGGCTCTGATGCAACACGGTTGGCCGGGTAACGTCCGTGAATTGTCTAATTTAATTGAGCGCTTAGCGATTATTTTTCCGGATAGCCTGGTTGACGCCTGCGATTTGCCGGAAAAATTCCAGGGCTACCAGATTCCGGAAGATGTCAAATTCAACTGGGCCGAATTAGAAACAGCGCCGACTGACGATAGCCAGGCTAAATTGCGCGAGGCTTCCGGGAGTTCGGTTCCTGTGGTTCCCGGGAAGGCAATACAGTTGCCTCAAGAGGGTATCGATTTAAAGGAATATCTGACGGACTTGGAGAATGCATTGATTCGTCAGGCGCTGGAAGAGTGCAATGGCGTAGTCGCGCATGCAGCCAAATTGCTGAACATGCGGCGGACCACCTTGGTGGAGAAGTTGCGTAAAGTGGATGCAGCCTAATCGCGCGTCAAAAAAGTGACCATGCTTTATAAGTCATTGTAATTAAATAAAAATAATATTGGCTTGTTTTTTGCTGTTAAGCGGTAAAACGCAAAAAGTATAAACGGCCATGACTACCGCAAATCAGAACTATCAGCAAAAGACCGAGCGATTGACCGATGCTTTTCGGATTTTTAACGAACTTTCGGAAAATCTGACGCAGTCTTATCAAGGCTTACAGGCACAGGTCGCCCATTTGAATCGTCAGCTTACTGCCGCGCGTAATGAACGCATCGTCACATTGGTTGAAAAAGAAAAGCTGGCCAATCGCTTGCAACAAATCTTGACCGCATTGCCGGCTGCAGTCGTGGTGTTAAATGCGGAAGGGTATATCGTCGATTGCAATGAGCGCGCCATCAGTGTATTGGGAGAGCCGTTGGCCGGGCAGCGATGGCAGGTGGTTGCCGACCGCAGTTTACAAGCGGTGGAGGAGTCGCCGCATGAATGGCGCCTAAGAGGCGGCGGCATAGTCAGCATTACGCGTAATTCCTTTAGCGCCGAAGGCGAACAAATAATATTGCTTTCAGACGTCAGCGAACTACGCACCCTGCAAGACGCTCTGGCCGAGCAAAAGCATTTATCGACCATGGGCGAGATGGTCGCAAGTCTGGCACATCAAATCAGAACGCCTTTGGCTACGGCCATCTTATACAGCTCGCAGTTGATCAATCCATCCGTAAACGCGCATAAACGCCGGCAATTTTCCGGCAAAATCCTGGAGCGCTTGCAATATTTGGAGCGTCAAGTGAACGATATGCTGATTTTTGCCAAACAAGGCCGGATGGCGATGCAAGGCTTTTCCTGGCACGGCCTGATGAATTACCTGGCGGACAGCATGGAACAATTTAACTGCGCGTTTATGCTGAGTAATCGAGTTAGCGACGATATCGTGTTGGGTAACGAAGATGCGCTGCGCGGAGCCTTGCTGAATATTTTGATCAACGCCGTCGAATCGGGGGCGGATCTGATCAATTTGGCGGCAAACCAAAGCGATCTCGGGATCGAAATTAAGGTGAAAGACAATGGTCCGGGATTAGACGAAGTCAGTCAAAATTGTTTATTCGAGCCGTTTTACACCACGAAAACCCATGGTACCGGATTGGGTCTGGCGGTAGTGGACAGCGTCGTCAAGGCTCACAAGGGGCGCGTGATTTGCGAATCCAGTTTAGGGCAGGGTTGTTTATTCACCCTATATCTGCCGATTATGCAAAACCGTTTGGGTTTGTCGTCTATCGGTTCGGTTCATGCCATATCGGAGAGGGATTATGAAATTGTATGATGTTCTGATCGTTGAAGACGACCTGGCTCTGTCGGAAGCCTTGTGCGAGACCCTGGAGATAGAGGGTTACAGCGTGATTTCGGCCAAAAACGGCACGGAAGCGCTTGGTCAATTGCACAAGTTTAACGTCCGTCTGGTCGTAAGCGATGTACAGATGCCGGTGATGGACGGGCTGCAATTGTTGCAAAACATCCGGCAAAAATTTGAGCAACTTCCGGTGCTGTTGATGACCGCTTACGGCACTATTCCGCACGCGGTGGAAGCCATGCAAGCCGGCGCGCTGGATTATTTGATCAAACCCTTCGAAGCCAAGACTCTGATAGCCCGGGTCGCGCAGGTAATCGACGCAGCGCCTAAATTTCAGCAAGAGCGAGTGGTCGTGGACGATCATATGAAAAAGCTTTACGGTTTGATCAACAAGGTGGCCAAAACCGGCGTCACCATGTTGTTGGAAGGCGAAAGCGGTACCGGCAAGGAAGTGCTGGCGCGCTATATTCACCGCAACTCGCGTTATCATGGCGGACCGTTTGAAGCGATCAACTGCGCGGCGATCCCGGAAAATATGCTGGAAGCGATGTTGTTCGGTTACGAAAAAGGCGCTTTTACCGGCGCTGCTCAGGCGATGGCCGGCAAATTCGAACAGGCCCAAGGAGGCACTTTGCTATTGGATGAAATCTCGGAAATGGATTTAGGCTTGCAAGCCAAGTTGTTGCGAGTATTGCAGGAAAAGGAAGTCGAACGTCTCGGCAGCCAACGAAAAATCGCACTGAACGTCAGAATTCTGGCGACGACTAATCGCAAGCTAAAAGACTATGTGAAACAAGGCCGTTTTCGCGAGGATTTATATTTCAGGCTCAACGTATTTCCGATTCGGATTCCGCCATTGCGCGAACGCATAGGCGATATTTTGCCGCTGGCATACGAATTACTGGAAAAGCATGGTCCGGCAGGCAAAAAAGCTTACCGCCTCGACGAGGCCGCAGCGAAGAAATTGCAGGATTATCATTGGCCTGGCAATGTCAGAGAGTTGGAAAACGTGATTCAAAGGGCGTTGATTTTACAAAGCGGAGCTTGCATAGGTGCAGACGACTTATTGTTCGAAGAAGATGAAATCGGCGCGATATCAAGCCGGTCGGTCATGGAAACAAGCGGCGTTCAACCGGTAAAAGCCGATGCGGTCGATAGCGGCGAAGACAGAGTGCAAAGTCTTGGCGAAGAAGTCCGCTCGGCGGAGGAAAAAGTCATCTTACAGATGCTGAACGAGGTTCGGGGAAATCGTAAGGAGACTGCGGAAAAGCTGGGCATTAGTCCGCGCACGCTGCGTTATAAGATTGCACGCATGAAAGAGGCCGGGGTGTTTGTGCCTTGTTAAACCTGGCTCGGAAAGTGCTTCTTGGTTCAAACTACCAGTAAGAGTCACGAAAATGTCAGATATCAATATCAATCAAGTGCTGGCCCAAATGCGGACCATGTCCATAGATGCCGGCAATAAACCGCCGGTTGCCGACGATTCCGGCGATTTTGCCGCGTTGTTGAAGCAATCCATCGATTCCGTTAACGAGGCACAGCAGACCTCCAAACAATTGGCGAGCGCATTCGAAACGGGTCGAACCGACGTCAGTCTGGCTGAGGTGATGATCGCCACGCAAAAAGCCGACGTTTCATTTCAAGCCATGCTGCAAGTGCGCAATAAGTTGGTCGATGCCTATAAGGATATTATGAGTATGCCGATGTAGAGGGCTATACTTTTAAGCCATGAGCGAAGTCAACAATCACTTTCCAGTCGGAACTCAGCCGGCACAGTCCGAACCGGACTCTAAGCTACATCCGGTTATCACAAGCCTGATGAAGTTGGCCCCCGGCCGGCAGTTGGGTTTAGTCGCCGCTTTGGCCGTCAGCGTCGCGATTGCCGTAGCGGTCGTGCTGTGGGCGCAAGCGCCGAATTACGATCTGCTTTTTTCCGGTGTCGGAGAGAAGGATGCCGGCGAAATTCTGGAAGCCCTGAATAAACTGGAGGTCGACTACAAAGTCGATCCCGGTTCCGGTGCGATCATGGTGCCCGGCGGCAAGGTGCGGGAACTGAAGCTGAAGCTCGCGGCCCAAGGTCTTCCCCGCAGCACTAGCCTTGGTTACGAATTACTGGATAAAGACAACGGTTTCGGCACCAGTAAAAGCGTCGAAAAGATGCGCTTTCAAAGGGCGTTGGAAGGCGAAATTGCGCTGACTATCCAAACGATTCAAAACGTCAAGTCCGCCAAGGTGTTATTGGCACTGCCGGTACAATCGGTATTCGTGCGGGAACGCAAAAAGCCGAGCGCATCGGTGGTCGTTGAGCTATATCAAGGCCGGTCGCTTGAAAAAGAACAAATCGAAGCCATCGTGCACTTAGTGGCGTCCAGCGTGCCTCTGATGGAGCCGGGTCAAGTAACGGTAGTCGATCAAAAAGGCCGTTTGCTGAACAGCAAAGATACGCCGGAAGATATTTCACTGACGGCTAAGCAATTCGAATACAAGAAGAATATTGAAGAACACTTACGCAGTCGAATCGAAAATATTTTGACGCCTCTGGTCGGAACCGACGGCATGCGGGCGCAAATTTCCGCCGATGTCGATTTTACCGTTACGGAAAAAACCCAAGAAATGTTTAATCCCGATTTGCCTGCCTTACGTAGCGAGCAAACTCAGGAAGATATCAATTCCCTGAATAAGGCGCAGGGCGTGCCGGGCGCATTGTCCAATCAACCGCCGCCTACCGGTGTGGCGCCCGAGGTCGCGAGCGGCCAGGCAAAACAGGCCGGCGAACAGTCCGGTTCCAGCTCCGGTTCGACCAGCAAAAGCGCAACGCGCAACTACGAGCTGGATAAGACGATTACCCATACTCGATTGGCCACCGGCGCGTTGCGGCGCTTGTCCGTTGCCGTGGTAGTCGATGACAAACACGTCAACCTCGACGGCAACTGGACTCAGCAGCCCTTTTCGCAGGAAGATCTGAATCAGCTTCGCGACTTGGTCAAGCAGGCGGTCGGTTACGACAGCAGCCGCGGCGATCAGGTTACGGTGACCAACGTGGCGTTCAAAGCGCCGGAAGAGCTCGACGGCGTTTTCGAGCCGTTTTGGGAAAGACCTTGGTTCATGGACGTATTGAAACTTTTGGTTGCAGCGGCCGTGCTGCTATTCCTGATCGTCAAAGTGTTAAAGCCGGCATTTGTCACGTTAATCGGCGAAGATGGGCAAGCGCAGAAACTGAAAGAGCTGGAAGAAGCGAAAAAAGCGGCGGAAGCGATGGGCGGTGTGGTGCGCTTCGACGAAAACGGCAAACCGGTAGCGGTTAAGATCGACGAAGAGACCGGCGAAGTTATGGGTATTTCGGCGGGAGCGGAAGACTTGTTACTGCTTGAAGCGCCGCAAAGTTACGAAAAGCGCCTCGACTATATCCAGAAACTGATAGACGAAGACCCGAAACTGGTGGCGCAAGTCATAAAAACCTGGCTAAAAGACGATGGCTGAAAACACTAAAGAATTGTCGCATTCACAACGGGCATCGCTATTATTATTGGCCGTAGGCCAGGACCGTGCGGCGGCGGTGCTCAAACATATGGGGCCGAAAGAAGTTCAGCTGGTCGGCTCGACCATGGCCCAATTGGGTCCTATCTCTTCCACCATGGTCGACGATGTTTTGGAAGAATTCATCATACAAATCAAAAACGAGACCGGACTAGGCTTGGATTCGGACGAATACATACGCAATATGTTGACCAAGGCCTTGGGCGCGGAAAAAGCGGGCAGCATTATCGACCGGATTTTGTTGGGGGCCAACAGCAAGGGTATCGATCAGTTAAAGTGGATGGATACTCGCTCTATTGCGGATTTGATTCGTCTGGAACATCCGCAGATTATCTCCATCATTTTGTCCTTGCTCGATGCGGACCAGGCTGCGGATGTCTTGACCTTGTTGCCGCGGAACATGCGTTCCGACATTCTGATGCGCATAGCCACTCTGGAAGGCGTGCAGCCGGCAGCCTTGCGAGAGCTGGACGACATCATGGAAAAACAGCTCACCGGTAGCGAGGGAACCAAATCATCGCAAATCGGCGGTGTCGATGCGGCGGCCAATATCCTTAACTTCATAGAAAGCGCGATCGGCGAGCCGATGATGCAGGATATCAATGAAAGCGACTCCGATCTGGCCCAGCGTATTCAGGACAAGATGTTTGTATTCGGCGATTTGGTCAATATAGACGACAGAGGCATACAAACATTGCTGCGGGAAGTGTCGACGGATCAGCTGTTGGTTGCGTTACGTAGCGTCGAGCCCGCTATGAAGGATAAGATTTTCGCCAACATGTCCCGCCGGGCCGCCGAGATGTTGCGGGACGATCTGGAAGCGGCGCCGCCGGTCCGCCTCAGCGAGGTGGAGATGGCGCAAAAAGATATCTTGTCGATTGCCAAACGTTTGTCTGATTCCGGTGAGATAGCATTGGGCGGTGGCGGCGGCGATGAGTTCGTCTAAATCCTCCAGGTTTACGCCCGACGAACTGGTGTCCTTAGATAAGTGGACCGGCCTCGAAAATTTTAGCGCGCCTCGTTCCGAACAAGTCGACGAAACCGAAGTCACTCAGGTTTTAACAGTCGAACAAATCGAGGCGATGCAGAAGCAAGCCTTCGATGAAGCATTCGAACAAGGCAAGCAACAAGGTCATGACGAGGGTCTGACGCAGGGCTACGAAAAAGGTTATCAGCAAGGGCTGGAAACAGGCCGAAAAAAAGGATATGAAGAAAGTCAGCACCTGTTGCAGAAACAGGTAAGCGATTTGAATAGCTTGTTGGAAGCCTTGGCGCTGCCGTTCAAGCAGCTCGACGACGAAGTTGAAAAAGAACTGGTCAAATTAGTCATCACCGCTGCAGGCCACATCATTCGGCGCGAGATCAAACTGGATCCGGGCCAGATCGTCGCGGTCATACGCGAGGCCGTCAACGTATTGCCTTTGGCTTCACAGCAAATCACCTTAAATTTGCACCCGGAAGACGCCGAACTTGTGCGCTCGATATTGAAGCTGGACGAAAACCCGCCGCCATGGCAACTAAAAGAGAATCCGTTGATTACGCGGGGCGGCTGCACCGTCGAAACGGAAGTTTCGATAGTGGACGCGACCTTGGAAAAGCGGTTGTCGGCGGTGATCACCGCAATGCTTGGCGATGACCGCCAGCAAGGAAAAAGCGATGATACCCAACGCTAACCGGGCGCCCGAATGGTTGCGGCGCTTAGAACTTTACCAGCAGCGCTTGCAGGAAGCCCCGAAATTGGAAGTGGAAGGCAAATTGTCCCGCATGATCGGTCTGACCCTGGAGGCCGAAGGTTGCCGAGCGGCGATAGGCTCGTTATGCGAGGTCGTCACCAAGACCGGAAAAAGCATACGGGCCGAGGTGGTCGGATTCGCGGGAGGCCGTTTGTTTTTGATGCCGACCGGCGACACGCACGGCCTCGACCCCGGTTGCCGGGTCATTCCGCTCGGCCAGAACAGTTTGGCCAATGTCGGATTCGGCTTATTGGGACGTGTCATAGACGGTGCCGGCAGGCCGCTTGATAACAAAGGCCCGCTGGAGACCGATGCCAGAATTTCGCTGGCAGGCAGCACCATCAACCCTTTGTCGCGAAAACCGATACGTGAGATTTTGGATGTCGGGGTGCGCGCGATCAACTCCGTACTCAGTGTCGGGCGCGGCCAGCGCATGGGCCTGTTTGCCGGAACCGGCGTTGGCAAGAGCGTGTTGTTAGGCATGATGACCAAGTTTACCAACGCCGATATCGTAGTGGTCGGATTGATCGGCGAGCGGGGCAGGGAGGTTAACGAATTCGTCTTGAAAATCCTGGGTGAAGAAGGCCTTAAAAGAGCGGTTGTGGTTGCCTCTCCGGCCGACGATTCGCCGTTGATGCGGGTGCATGGCGCGTTACGGGCAACCAGCGTCGCCGAGTATTTCCGAGATCAAGGCATGGATGTGCTGCTGTTAATGGATTCGTTGACACGTTATGCTCAGGCCTATCGGGAAATTGCCTTGGCCATAGACGAGCCGCCCGCGACCAAGGGTTATCCGCCTTCGGTATTCGCCAAATTGCCGCAACTCGTGGAGAGAGCGGGTAACGGCGATATCGAAGGCGGCTCGATCACGGCGTTTTACACCGTACTGGCCGAGGGTGACGACACCAACGACCCTATTGCCGACGCTGCGCGCGGTGTGTTGGACGGGCATGTGGTATTGTCGCGCAATTTGGCCGAATCCGGTCACTATCCGGCGATAGACATAGAAGCTTCCATTAGCAGGGTCATGCCGGATATCGTCGATACCCGGCACTTGCAGATGGCCAGGGATCTGCGCCGTTTATACGCCCTGTACCAACAGAATCGTGATTTAATCAGCGTGGGCGCCTACCGGAGCGGTTCCGATCCGCGCATCGATAAAGCAATTATCAAGAACCCCGCCATCATGGAGTTTTTGCAGCAGGACATGGACGAGGCGGTTGATCTTAATCGTAGTCTTAACGAACTGGAACAAGTGTTGGCAAGCTGATGAAAAGATCTCAACGTCTGCAAAGCATTATCGACATACACGCGCAGCAGGAACAAGAAGCCTTACAGCAATTGGGACGCAGCCAGCAGCAACTGCAGGCGCAGCAAACACAGTTGGAACAGTTGCACAGCTATCAGCGGGAATATCTCTCTAAGCTGGTAGAGCGGCAACGCCTGGGAATGAATGTTAGTCAACTGCTGGAGTTCAGGGCATTCGCCGACAAGCTGGACAAGGCGATCCAGGGCCAGCGGCAGGCCGTGGCAAAACAGGAGCGCGAGGTTCAGCGCACACGCCTGAAATGGGAAGAATGCCACCAACGCACTAAAAGTTTACAAAAGCTCGGCGACCTGGCGCTTGCCGACGAATTGAAAATCGAGAACAGACGCGAGCAAAGCGAGCAAGACGCTTCAGCCGCACGATCGGCCAGAAAGAATGGCACGGGAAGTGCTTGAATGACTCAAAGCGTTGGAGAAATGTCATGAATATTCAAGGTACGAACTTACTGTCTTTATTGTCCGGATCGGAAAATTTAGGCAAGCTGCAACAAGGGTTATTAGGCGAGGGCGGTGAGCAAACCGGCTTTGCGGCGGCATTTTTGCAGCAATTGGGTTTGCTACAGGGTAGTCTGGCGGGCGATGCCGCAAATTCCGGTGCCGGTGCGCTGTCGGGTTTGACGGCTGCAAATGGCGGCGAATCACAGTTAGACTTGCAAAGTATTGCCGATTTACTCGGCAAAGAATTGCCGTCGGCCACGAAAGCCGGTCAGGACATCGATTTGGAAGAGACCTTGCAGACCTTGGCGCGTGTCGTGCAAGAGTTGCAGCAGCTTGAGGCCGGAGATTCCGAGGCCAACCCATTGCCGGGCAGCCAAGTTGCCGGCGACGATCGGAACTTGGGGCTTTTTTCGGATGAGGAGCGGATCGAATCGGATGCGATGGTTTTAGGCGGCGCCGGTGGCATGCCCATCAGCGTGCCGCAAGCGGAACAGAGTGAAACCTCGGAAGCAAGCGATGACAGTGCCGCGTCAACGACCGATGCTTTAACCGCGTCGAAAAATACAACCGCATTAAAACTCGACGCTGCCAAGCCGGATGCTCAAACGGAGACGTCGGTTAAGCTCGATGATCTTGGCGTCGATTTTAATCGCAGTATCAGCGCGATGTTGGCTCGTCAGGATAGCGACGGTAAAACGCGCCAAGACAAACCGAACTTGAATCTGAAAGCGGAGAGTTTGCTCGGCGGATTGGACGGTCGTTCCGATGCGGAGGCCGGTAAGTCGCTGCCGGCTGTTGCCGCCGACATTGCGAAGCTTAATCAGGCGATGCGCGGAGACGCGCCTGCTATCCCCGCGCAACCCTTGATGACCAAGCACCTTAACGATCCCGCCTGGAACAATGAATTAAGCGAAAAATTGATCTGGATGCACAAACAAGCCGTTCCGTCCGCCGAATTGCGGCTGAATCCCGAGCACTTAGGGCCGGTGTTGGTCAAGATCGATATTAACCACGATCAGGCCAGCGTGGCCTTTACCACCCCGCATTCGGCCGTCAAGGACGCCATCGAAGCCGCCATTCCTAAATTGCGGGAAATGCTGGGCGGACAGCAATTGAATCTGGTCGACGTCAATGTGTCCCAACAGCAGTCCGATCAGAGACAACAAGCGCGCGATTTTTTTCAAATGGCTAGCGATTTCAGTCGCAATCAGCATGGGGCGGGCGCGGACGGCGATACACAGCTTAACGAAGCGCAGAATTTAGTCGATGAAATCGAAGAGGGTAGAGCGGTTGCCAGCAACGGTTTGCTGAGTTTATTTGCTTAGAATGGAAGTGTCGTGCTTTCAAGCATCGAATCGCCTTAAGCTTTTGGACGAAACCGGGATGCCGACGTGAAGGCTGCGACCTCTTGCCTTACTCCCTAAACAGCGAGAAATTCCTTTATTCGGTTAAAATGTCGCATATTTATGTAACATTTAACGAGGATGAAGGGTGGATCTAAAAAACATTAATCAAATCGCGGATGCCAGTCTAACCTCGCGAAAAGAAGTTTTTAGGATAGGTCTCGCACTCATCTTCATCATTTCGGTTTGGTTTTACGTCAGCTTGGGCACCCAAGCGATCGAAGGCCGCTATTTGCTGATAGTGGCCGCTGTATTCGGCGGCTACATGGCTCTCAACATCGGCGCCAACGACGTGGCGAATAACGTCGGTCCGGCTGTCGGATCCAAAGCCTTGTCCATGACCGGCGCGATCATCATCGCCGCTATTTTCGAGGCCGGTGGGGCGTTGATTGCCGGCGGCGATGTCGTCGGCACTATCAAGGAAGGCATTATCAAGCCCGAAATAATCGGCAACTCGGACACGTTTATCTGGTTGATGATGGCGGCTTTGTTGGCCGCGGCAATTTGGCTGAATATCGCCACATATCTAAATGCGCCGGTATCGACCACCCACTCCATCGTCGGCGGCGTGCTGGGTGCGGGTCTAGCCGCGGGCGGCATGGGCATCGCCAATTGGCCTGTGATGGGAGCGATTGCCGCAAGCTGGGTGATTTCGCCGCTGTTGGGCGGCATATTCGCGGCTCTTTTTCTGTTCATCATCAAGCGCAAGATTACTTATCAGCAAGACATGTTGGCAGCCGCGGCGCGTATCGTTCCCGGCTTGATCGCCCTCATGGCCTGGGCTTTTTCGGTCTATATCCTGCTGAAGGGCGTCAAACATATTTGGAAAATCGACGTCATGACGGCAACCGCTATCGGCTTGGCGATTGCATCTGCGGTTTATTTTCTTGTTAAGAACAATATCATGCGCCGTCTGTCCTGGATGGGCGATACCAAGGAAAGCGTCAATGCCTTGTTCACGCTGCCGTTGATTTGCTCGGCGGCCTTGCTGAGTTTCGCGCACGGCGCGAACGATGTGGCCAACGCCGTCGGACCTCTTGCCGCCATCGCCGATGCAGTGGTTCAGCACGGAATTGCCAGCAAGGCGCCCATACCGTTATGGGTCATGCTGGTCGGCGCGGTCGGGATTTCGATCGGCTTGGCCTTGTACGGGCCTAAATTGATCCGGACCGTCGGTAGCGAAATTACCGAGCTCGATAAAATGCGGGCGTTTTGCATCGCCTTGTCAGCCGCGATTACCGTTATTTTCGCCAGCCAATTGGGATTGCCGGTCAGTTCGACCCACACGGCTGTCGGCGCGGTATTTGGAGTCGGATTCCTGCGCGAATATCTAAAACACAGCAATGCGAAACGAATGGAGGAAATTAAGCTACATCATCAAAACAGCGATCCGGAAGAAATCGATGCCTTTTTGACCTCTTTCAAAAAAGCCTCTATCGACGAAAAGGGCTTGATGCTAAGGACTCTAAAGCAGCAAGCCAAGCAACACGAAGCCACATTGCTGACCAAACAGGAACGCAAAAGCCTGCAAAAAGTCTATCGACAACAACTGGTCAAACGCTCGCACCTATACCGAATCGCCGCCGCCTGGCTGATTACGGTCCCGTTATCGGGCGTCATGGCCGGTTTGATTTATTTCACCATTCGCGGCATGCTTTTGCCATAGCGGCGGCAAGCGCTCGAACAGCCGGTCCTTTTAAGCGAGGGCCGTAATCAGCGCCTCTTGATCCAATTCGACGATAACTAAGATTGACCTGTTATCGTTACAACCATACTATCTGAAGTATTTTCAGCGGGTGACAGGACGATAGCGATGGGGCAGGAAATTCACACGACGGCATATCAAAACGCCGATTATCGGCGTTTCCAACAACGTTTAGACGCCGAAACCGAACTGCTGGGCAAATTCATTCAAGATCGTGCATGCTCCGAGATACAGCCGGTCGCCGGCTTCGAGATCGAAGCTTGGTTGCTTTACGACAATATGCGGCCGGCGCCGTTGAACGAAGCTTTTCTGCAAACCTTTAATAATCCGATGGCGGCCGCTGAGTTGGCCAAGTTCAATGTGGAAATGAACACGCCGCCGATAGCGCTGACGGGCGACGCGTTAAGCCGCCTGCATCGAAATCTGAGCAATACCTGGAAACAAGCCGAGCTGCATGCTCAGGAAATGGATTTGAATCTGATGATGATCGGGACTTTACCGACGCTGCGGCAACAAGAGCTGAACCTGAACAATATGTCTAACATGAACCGTTATCGCTTGTTGAATCAACAAGTGTTGGCGGGACGCGAAAAACCCATCGCGCTGGATATCTGCGGACGCGAACATTTAAGAATCGAGCATCACGATGTGATGCTGGAAGCCGCCACGACCTCGTTTCAATTGCACATCCAATGCCCCTTGAGCGTCGCGCATCATTTCTATAATGCCTCGATTCTGGCTTCGGCACCGATGGTGGCCTTATGCGCCAATGCGCCGTATTTATTCGGCAAGGATCTATGGATGGAAACGCGTATCCCCATGTTCGAGCAATCTATCGCGCTCGGCGGCTATCAAGGCGCCGCCGCGGGGCCTCTGCACCGGGTTAGTTTCGGTTCGGATTTTGCTCGGCAATCGATTTTGGAGTGTTTCAAAGAAAACCTGCAGCATTTTCCGATTTTATTGCCTGAAGCATTCGACGACGTGCCGGAAATGTTTTCGCATCTTAGGCTGCATAACGGCACAATCTGGCGCTGGAACCGGCCGTTAGTCGGTTTCGATAGCGACGGAACCCCGCACATACGCGTAGAGCACCGCACGCCGGCGGCCGGGCCGACGGTGTTGGACTCCATTGCCAATGCCGCATTTTTTTACGGCTTGGTAAAAAATCTTTGCGAGGAGTGTATTGCCGGCCACGCCGATTTAAGCTTTGCCCAAGCAAAGGATAATTTCTACCAGGCCGCCCGTTATGGTTTGGACAGCCATGTGACGTGGTTCGGCGGGCACAGATTGCGATTATTAGCGTTGATCGAATCGGAATTGATGCAGCGTGCCGAACAAGGCTTGCAATCTCTCGGTATCGATATCAACGATAACCATGTTTATCTAGATATCATTCGTCAGCGCGTTGCAAAGCAACAAACCGGCAGCCATTGGCAGCGGAACTTCATAAGAGCCAACCCCGGAGACTTTCTCGCGTTGGCCAAGCTGTATTTGCATAATCAACGGCTGGGAGAAGCGGTTGCTGAATGGGCATTCAGTTGATACGTCGTAACTACTCTCCCCCATAAAATTCAAAAAGTGCCTGACAGGTTTTTAGTGGCAAAAACTCGGAATTGCTTTGCCCGGATTTAATTTCGGCTTTATTGGCCTCCCAATGCGCACAGGATGGATTTCTCGCAGCGCGAGAGGCTTGGCCTCAAAAAATCGGTTTGCAGCGCTCCTGAACGACCAGCGGAGGCCGGAAAATCCAATGATATGATGCGTTTATCGCAATTTTATTCTATCTGTTGAATGGCCA
>NZ_JBSYXO010000034.1:0-44564 GCF_054172045.1 Methylomonas sp. MgM2
CTGCAAACCATGGCCAACCGGGGATATAATCCACTCATCGCTATTCAAATGGCCTTGGCGGGCGATGCTACCGCTAGCGCGCGCGAGTAGTTACACCAGAATTCCCGTAATAACGTCCAACACGCCGCCTTGCATATTGAACGAAAATCCTTGCGCATTTTCAGAAGCTAAACCATCAATACATCCGAATACGCCTACTAATACGACAATAATGCCGATAATTGGCGCCCAAGATGCGTTTACGCCAAACATATAAACATCAGGTGAAACGATGCATAAGGCTGCAATGATTATCCCGGCAACAATCAATGCTCCCCCTTGAATGGTGTACCATCAGGGCTTTGGAGTAAATTGAATTAATTCAGCGGTAATTTTTGACTTCATCATTGTTAATATCCTTCACTCGCTTTTTCCGGGAAATCATGCAAGGCCGTAAGTGCGATTAGCCTAGCGTAATCGCACGAATGTTACGACTATCGTTTCTCCGGTTACGCTTTCACTAATCTACGAAGGCTCTATCGATAAGCACGACCGAATACGATTCGTCCCGCGCCACATTCTGTCGCTCTCATTATTATTGCCCCCCTCTAACGAGAGGCCGGAGAAAAAGTTCTATTCCGCCGTCACAGCCCGATTCAATTCGCGTATTGAGACCAGCTAAATCAAATCGATCAAGTCCGCCACGGAATCGAGTATCCAATCGGGCCGCACCGCCGACGATTTCGCGTACTCTTCCCGGTATTTTCCGGTGCGCACCAATGCGGCTTTCAAGCCGGCCTGCTGCGCGCCGCCCACATCGGAATCGATGTCGTCGCCTATCATCAGCACATCGGACGCGGGCAGTTTTAACTGGTCGACCGCCAAGCGGAAAAAGGCCGGCGAAGGTTTGCCGATGACGACCGCCGGTCTGTCGGTCACATACTCCAGGCCGGCAACGAATGCGCCGATATCCATGCGCAAACCGTCTTCAGTCTGCCAAAACTTGTTTTTATGCAGCGCAATCAGTTGCGAGCCGCCTTTCAGCATCAAGAACGCCTTGTTCAATAGATCGTAATTCCAGGCGTCGCCGATATCGCCGATCACGACCGCATCCGGCTGCGTTTCATCCCGGGGAAAATCCTCAAATTCCTGCTTGATCCTTTCGTCGACCAGCAAGTAACAGGAACGATAAGCTTGTTGCCGCAGATAAGACAGCGCCGCCGACGGCGTGCTGACGATCTCGCCGACCTGAATCGGCAAGCCCATCGCTTGCAGTTTATCGGCTATAGCCGAACGGGTTTGAGTCGTGGTATTCGTGACGTAACGGCACGGAATCTGTTTTTGCTTTAGCCGCGCGATCAGTTTGTCGGCGCAGGCTATCATCCGATCGCCGACGTAAAATACGCCGTCCAGATCGAACAACATCCCGCGGATACCGTTAAAATCAGTCATGGCGTCTCCCGATGCTCAACATCGCTTATTTCTACCGCTAAGCGGACGAGAGTGCAATCCCAACGAAAATCAAGAAAGTCATCGCAAGAAAAAAGAAAACGATTCAGGTCTTGTAATAATGCATGACTACAAGACCTAGCCCCTTTGTACCGTAATCTTTAACCAAACGGAAGATTCCGGCTGACAGGCAGGAAAACGTTTAGAAGATATACGTTACCGTTCCCTTGAAACAATAGACGCACAGCGTTTTTGCCGCATGAGAGGCACAAAAAACAACAATATCCAACCAACGGCAGGCGCGGGTACTTGAGCCGTCAAGAATGGGACATTATGCGCTTCGCCGGTGTATTGGCCAGGCACAAGATTAAGCGAACCTAAAATAAGATTGCCATTGATCTGACCGTTATAGAATTCGGTATTAGCCAAGGGCGCCAGCAAACTGCCTTCGATACCGATCGCATTAAGGTTTAACGTGGTTGCACCGAAAAGATTAAAAATCACCGCCTGGGTAAAAAAGCTATCCTGGCCATTGTCTTTAACTTGCACCCTTTCGCCATTGGCATCTGAACGAAAGAAACCAAAGTTACTCATGCTGACATCGGTGCCGCTGATATTGACCAATGTTTTGGCGTTGTCGGGCACGTCTATCCAAAACGACGTAGTGATGGCTAAGTCGCTAGCGCTTACGGAAAAGACATTGAAATTGGTATCGTACCCGGTTAGCTTGAGATTCCCCCATTCATCCAGACTCGTCTGGCTGCCGTTAGTGCTTAAAGCGCTCCACGCAGAAGACTTCGCGATTAGCTCCTGCGCCACCGAAGTAAAGTCGATCGGATTACCTGCAATGTAACTGCCATTCGGCCGATTGGGATCATCGTCACTGTAAAAACCGGCGGTTTCCGCGATGTTAGCGATTCCACCGCTACGAGCGTTTCCGTTGTAGATACGCGAATTGGTCAAGTTTAGATTTCCACCGGCCACCAAGTCATCCCGGGTTCCAAGCGAGTTAGACAACTTCATGCCGATGGAATAATTGTCCAGGCTTAGGTTCCCACCCACCGCCAAGCGCCCCTCTATATCAGAGTTCGCAGCGGTCATGTCTCCCAGAACAAACACGTTGAACTCGCCAGCCGAACCGAAATCGAGTGCGTAAGAATAAGCATCGCCGCTTGCAAACACCGCGGCAAGCATAAACGTTGCATGTAAGACTAATTTTCGACTTTTATTCATGTGCTTTTCCCTGGACAAGCTGTAATCATCTGCTGACATAGCGAAATTGGGATTCTATCATCACCGTTTTGTTCATCGTAAGCGCACAGAAGGGCAATAAGCAGATAGAGGGCAGGTCTTGCGATAAAGCATGTTATCAAAGCCCCCTTTTGGCCGGCTGCTGATTGTTGAGGACTACGCCGCTATCACCTCAGATTTCGAAGTGATAGCGGTTAAATATGGGAAGTGAGAGAAATCGGTAAAGCGATTAGGCCAGGCGCTGTTTGACCCATTCCGGCACGGCCTGCAAGGCTGCCGCCAAATTGGCCGGATCGTTACCGCCGGCCTGCGCCATGTCCGGACGTCCGCCGCCTTTGCCGCCGACCTGCGTGGCCACGAAGTTGACCAATTCGCCGGCTTTGACTTTATCGGTCGTGTCCTTGGAAACGCTCGCGATCAGGCTGACTTTGTCGCCCGCAACCACCGCCAATACCAATGCCGCCGTTCCGAGTTTGTTTTTTAATTGATCGGCCAAGTCGCGCAAGGCTTTGGGGTCGACGTCGTCAACCTTGACGGCCAGCACCTTGACGCCGTTGACGTCGACGGCCTGCGCGGTCAATTCGTCGCCGGCCGAACTGGCCAGCTTGGCTTTCAGCTTTTCCAGTTCTTTTTCCAGACTGCGGTTTTTTTCCAGCAACTGCTGGACTTTATCCGCGGCTTTGTCGGCCGAGGTTTTCAGCGCGCCGGCAATGCTCTGCAAGGCTTTTTCGCGCTGCTCGACCCATTCCAGCGCGGCCTTGCCGGTCACGGCTTCCAAGCGCCTGACGCCGGCCGCGACGCCGGTTTCGCCTATGATCTTGAACAAGCCGATATCGCCCGCTCGATTGACGTGAGTGCCGCCGCACAGCTCGGTGGAAAAATCGCCTATCTTCAGCACCCGCACTTCGTCGCCGTATTTTTCCCCGAACAAAGCCATCGCCCCGGCTTGCATCGCCTCGTCCTTAGCCATCACTTCGGCCGCGACCGGATTGTTCAAACGAATCTGTTCGTTGACCATGTCCTCTATGGTAGCGATTTCCTCTGCCGTCATCGGCTCGAAATGCGAAAAGTCGAAGCGCAAGCGTTCCGCATTGACCAGAGAACCTTTTTGCGCGACATGCTCGCCCAGCGTCTTGCGTAACGCGGCATGCAATAAATGCGTGGCGGAATGGTTGCGTTCGGTGGCTTTGCGCGCCTCTTCGTCGACACCAACCTCGCAGGCCTGGCCGGTATTGATCGTGCCTTGCACGACCTTACCCTTGTGCAGGAACAGCGTGCCGCCCTGTTTTTGGGTGTCCTGGACCTCGAACACGGCGCCGCCGCACTCGATCACGCCGGTGTCGCCCACTTGGCCGCCGGATTCGGCATAAAACGGGGTTTGGTCCAATATCACGACGCCTTCGTCGCCGGTCTCCAGGCTTTCGACCGACTGGCCTTTTTTGAACAAACCGACGATTTCAACCGAGCCGTTCAAGCTATAGTAGCCTGTGAATTCGGTTTCGCTGTCGTGCTTGATATCTTGATCGTAATCGGCGGCAAAACCGCCGCCGGCGCGGGCGCGGTCGCGCTGGGCGCTCATTTCCACTTCGAAACCGGCATGATCCACGCTTAGGTTATGCTCGCGGGCGAAATCCGCGGTCAGATCGACCGGAAAACCATAGGTGTCGTACAACTGGAACACGACGTCGCCCGGAATCACATGGCCGTCGAGTTTGGCAACACAGGCTTCGAGTATCTTCATCCCTTGTTCCAGCGTCTCGGCAAAGCGCTCTTCCTCTTTCTTGAGCACCCGCTCGACTTGCTCTTGCGCCTTGGTCAGTTCAGGGTAAGCCTCGCCCATTTCGGCCACCAGCGGCGCGACTAATTGGTAAAAGAAAATTTCCCGTATGCCCAAGCGGTAGCCATGTCTGATCGCGCGGCGCACGATACGGCGCAGCACGTAGCCGCGGCCTTCGTTGGACGGCAGCACGCCGTCGGCCACCAAGAATGCGCAAGAGCGGATGTGGTCGGCGATGACGCGAAGCGAACTGTTGTCCAGATTGTCCGTGCCGGCCAATTTCGCGGCCGCTTTCAGCAAACTCCGGAACAGATCGATTTCGTAATTGCTGTGCACGCCTTGCATCACAGCGGCGATGCGCTCCAGGCCCATGCCGGTATCGACCGACGGCGCCGGCAGCGGCGTCAGGTTGCCGTCCTTGTCGCGGTCGTATTGCATGAACACCAGGTTCCAGACTTCGATGTAGCGGTCGCCGTCTTCGTCGGGACTGCCGGGAGGTCCTCCGGCAATATGCTCGCCGTGATCGTAGAAGATTTCGGTGCAAGGTCCGCAAGGACCGACATCGCCCATGGACCAGAAATTGTCTTTGGCGCCGATGCGCGAAAAGCGGGTCGGGTCGACTTTGACCTCTTCCAACCAGATGGCTTCGGCTTCCGAATCTTCGTCGAATACGGTCACCCATAAACGCTCCGCCGGTAAGCCCAACTCCTTGGTCAAAAAATCCCACGCGAAATGAATCGCTTCGCGCTTGAAATAATCGCCGAAGCTGAAATTGCCCAGCATTTCGAAGAAAGTGTGATGGCGCGCGGTATAACCGACGTTCTCCAAATCGTTATGCTTGCCGCCGGCCCGAACGCAACGCTGACTGGTCGCGGCGCGGTTGAAATCGACTTTTTCCCGGCCCAGAAATACGTCTTTGAACTGCACCATGCCGGCGTTGGTGAATAACAGCGTCGGATCGTTACCCGGCACCAGAGAACTGGAAGGGCGGATCGCATGGCCGCGTTGCCGGAAAAACTCCAAAAAGGCGGTCCGTAATTCCGCACTGGTCATTTTTTTCATCATGGATACGTCGGTTATTTTGTAACTAAATTCAGATTGGAATTTACCTAGATATCTTTATATTCGATTCCGCAAACAGGCGTTTTATCATTTCGGCGCTAAATCCGCGTTGCTGCAAAAACCGGGTGCGTTTTAACCATTCATTTTGCGGCACCGACTTATGATCGTCGTATTTTCTATGGTACAGCTCTGTCAACAAAACTTGCCAACCACCTAATTCGTCGGCCTGTTCGTCCAAATCGACGTCGCCTATGCCGCGCTGCTGGAGTTCGTAGCGTATGCGTATCGGGCCGTAGCCAGCGGCGATGCGTTGACGCACATAGCTTTCCGCATAGCGACCGTCGTTTTGCCAATTTTTTTCGGCCAAGCTGGCGACGACCGGCTCTACGTCCTCGTGCCTAAATCCGCGTTGAGCGAGTTTGTCCAGTAACTCTTTTTGGCTGTGCTCGCGCCGCGCCAGCAATCTTAAGCATATCGCTTCGGCCTGCCGCCGCCGCTCAATCGCCGTCGACGAACTCTGCATCCGCATCATTGTGCGCCGGTGCCGAAGTCACGCGCCCGGCGAAGGCTTTTTCGCGAATCGCTTTTTCCAATTCTGTTGCTTTTTCCGGATTGTCCCGCAAAAATTGCTTGGCGTTTTCCTTGCCTTGGCCGATTTTCTCGTCCTTATAGCTGTACCAAGAACCGGATTTTTGCACGAAACCGAACTCGACACCGAGATCGACCAATTCGCCGTAGAAGGATACGCCTTCGCCGTACAAAATCTCGAAATCGGCTTGTTTAAACGGCGGCGCGACCTTGTTTTTGACGATTTTGACCCGGGTTTCGTTGCCGATCACCTCGTCGCCTTTCTTGATCGAACCGATGCGGCGAATGTCCATGCGCACCGAAGAATAGAACTTAAGTGCGTTACCGCCGGTGGTGGTTTCCGGATTGCCGAACATCACGCCGATTTTCATCCGGAGCTGGTTAATGAAAATCACCAAAGTATTGGAACGTTTGATGTTGGCGGTCAGCTTGCGCAAGGCTTGCGACATCAAACGCGCCTGCAGACCCATGTGCGAGTCGCCCATGTCGCCTTCGATTTCGGCTTTCGGCGTCAAAGCCGCGACCGAGTCGATCACGACGATGTCGACCGCGCCGGAACGGACCAGCATATCGGTGATTTCCAGGGCCTGCTCGCCGGTATCCGGTTGCGAGACCAGCAAATCGTCGATATTGACGCCGATTTTTTCGGCATAGACAGGGTCGAGCGCATGCTCCGCATCGACGAAAGCAGCCGTACCGCCCAACTTTTGCATCTGGGCGATGGTTTGTAAGGTTAGCGTGGTTTTACCGGACGATTCCGGCCCGTAGATTTCGATGATACGCCCACGCGGCAAACCGCCGCAGCCCAAGGCGATATCGACGGTCAATGAACCGGTGGATACGACTTCGACATCGCGGGTCGCGGCGACATCGCCCATCCGCATCACAGAACCCTTGCCGAACTGTTTTTCGATTTGCATCAATGCGGCGCCTAACGCTTTTTTCTTGTTCTCATCCATTTCTGTACCCGGAAAATCTGTGATTGGAGAAAAGAGGCATTATCACACAGAACCGCCCGTATAAAACAGCATCATCCGCGCCTATTTATAGGCAAATGAACGAAGCCACGGCGAGCGGGTTATCGCATCGACGCTCTGAACATCGGCCTACAACATCGGCACTAAATCCAGCGCAAACATGATCGCGTCTTCCCTGCCGTCCTTAGCGGGATAATAACCTTTGCGTACGCCGATCTCTCTGAACCCGACTGACCGATACAAGGAAACCGCCCCCACGTTGCTAGGGCGCACCTCCAAAAATAACGTTTCCGCTCTTGGCCGCGCATATTCGATGACGCGCTCCATCATCTTGCGGGCGGCGCCTTGCCGCTGAAAATCCGGGCTGACGCTGATGTTCATGATATGCGCCTCCCCCGCCATAACAGATAAAATGCAATAGCCGACAATCACGTCGTCGGGCACTTCGCAAACCCAGTTAATATAATTCATCGCCCGAAAACAATCCTTGAATACGCCTTCGGACCACGGAAATTGATAATTCATCGCTTCGATTTTCAATACGCTGGGCAGATCGGCATGATCCATCTTGCGCACCCTGATCAAATCTTTGGCCTGAACCGAATCCGGAAATACCTTGGCATAAAACTCGCGGTCGGCGTCGTAAATCACGGAGTCTTTCAGTTTGTGCAACAATTTCCACATAGCTAATTATTGTTGTTTGAGTGATTGATAAAGAGACCATGCAAACTGCAAATCGTCCCAGGCTTTGGCTTTTTCGGTCAATGAACGTAACAGATAAGCCGGGTGGTGCACCACCACCAACGGATATTTTCCAAAACGGTGCTCCACGCCACGCAATTTTGCCAAAGGTTGCTGAGTTTTGAGTAAATTCTGTGCGGCGACACGCCCGACGGCAAGAATGATTTTAGGTTGTACCAGTTCAATTTGCCGCAGTAAAAAATGATTGCAGGCTGCGACTTCTTCGGCCTGCGGGTCGCGGTTGCTAGGCGGCCGGCATTTCAACATATTCGCAATAAATACCTGTTCGCGTTTCAAACCGATCGCTCGCAACATTTCGGTTAATAGTTGACCGGCCCGGCCGACAAAGGGCTCACCCTGTAAATCTTCATTTTGCCCCGGCGCTTCGCCGATCAGCATCCAGTCGGCATGATGATTCCCGACGCCAAACACAGTTTGTGTGCGAGTCTCGCATAGTTTGCAAGCTCGGCAAGCCGCCACTTCCTTTCTTAAATCGGACCATGTCCCTTCGTCGTCGCGGTGGGACCGCGTTTCATCAAACAATGCCGGCGACGAGGAACCCGCAATCTCGTCCGGCACAAAAGCGGAGGACTCACCGGCTTCGTTTAAGGCCGACGGCTGTCCGACCTCAGCCACCAGCCGCCGATCCTGAACTTCGTTATCTTCATCCATTTCGGCGTTTTGAGACAAAGCTTCGCCGCTGAGCAACGGCGGCTTATTGAGGGGTTGATGCCTGGACACCCAAACATCAATTCCCATCGCTTCCAGATACTGCAAGCGTGTCGCGCTATCCATCACAGCCTAGCGTCAGACATCGCCTTTTTGCGGATGCTGCCGTTTATCCGGGCTTTGCAGCTTGTTTACCGCATTGATATAAGCCTTGGCCGACGCAATCACGATGTCGGTATCGGCGCCGGACCCGTTAACGATACGGCCGGCTTTCTCCAAACGCACGGTCACTTCGCCTTGGGCATCGGTACCGGTCGTGATGTTATTGACCGAATACAAGGCCAAGGTCGCACCGGTATTGACCAGACTCTCGATCGCCATTAAGCTGGCGTCCACCGCGCCGCCGCCCTGCGAGGTGCCGGTCAGTTCCTTGCCGTCGAGCCAAATGGTAACCGTCGCGTTCGGCACTTCGCCGGTTTCGGAACAAACCTTCAACGATACCAACTTGATATATTCGTCTTCGGCTTCGAAGCTTTGTTCGGAAATCAAAGCCTGCAAGTCCTCGTCGAAGATATCGTGCTTTTTGTCCGCCAATTGCTTGAAGCGGAAGAACGCATCATTCAATTCGGCTTCGCCGGCAAAATCAACCCCCAGTTCTGCCATACGGGTTTTAAATGCATTACGGCCGGAATGCTTGCCCAACACCATGCGATTGGTCGTCCAGCCTACGTCTTCCGCCAGCATGATTTCGTAGGTTTCGCGGTTTTTCAAGACACCGTCTTGGTGTATGCCCGACTCGTGCGCAAATGCATTCGCTCCGACGATGGCCTTGTTCGGCTGCACCGGGAAACCCGTAATCGACGATACCAGCTTGGAGCAAGTCACGATTTCGCGGGTATCCAAACCGGTGTCGCAGGGAAAGAAATCCTGGCGAGTGCGCACGGCCATCACCACCTCTTCCAGCGAGGCGTTGCCGGCGCGTTCGCCCAAGCCGTTGATCGTACATTCCACTTGCCGCGCACCGTTCATAACCGCCGACAATGAATTGGCCACCGCCAAACCCAGGTCGTTATGGCAATGCACCGAGAAAATAGCCTTGTCCGAGTTCGGAATGCGCTTGATCAAATTGGCAATCGTCGCGCCAAACTGTTGCGGCATGCTGTAACCGACGGTATCCGGAATGTTCAATGTCCGGGCACCGGCATCGATGACCGCTTCCAGAATCCGGCATAAGAAGTCTTCTTCCGAACGGCCGGCGTCTTCCGGCGAAAACTCGACATTGTCGGTATACTGCCGCGCCCGTTTGACGGCCCGCACCGCATACTCGATCACTTGTTCGGGCGTCATATTCAGTTTTTTCTGCATATGGATCGGCGACGTCGCGATGAAAGTATGAATGCGCGAGCTATTAGCACCTTTTAACGCTTCGCCGGCGCGATCGATGTCTTTATCCAAAGCTCTAGCCAAACCGCAAACGGTGCTGTCTTTAATCGAACCCGCCACGGCTTGTACAGCATCGAAGTCCCCTTGACTAGCGGCGGGGAAGCCTGCTTCGATCACGTCGACTTTCATGCGTTCCAACGCTTTGGCGATGCGGACTTTTTCATCGCGCGTCATGGACGCGCCCGGACTTTGTTCGCCGTCACGCAAGGTTGTATCGAAAATAATCAATTTATCTTTCATGAGAACTCCGTCATGAAACGTTCGGCGTGGACGCCGAAGAAACAGAAAAGGGTAATTTATTAAAATATATAAGGATAGATTGCTTGCCCCTCAGGGCAGCAATCTTAAAGACAGGGCGAGCAACAGCCAACCGCCAATCGGCAAATTTTGAAAAGCCAATATTATGGTTGGTGAATGAGTGTTCATGGCACCGCACTATACTGCATTAGTAAAAATGGCTCAAGCGTTAGCCATGCAATAATGGAGATTGCAGTAACACTGCAGCGGTGATCATAGCGGCACTGGTCAGTATTGCCCATAAAGTCCGACGATTATTGCGGCTAAGCTGTTTGCGCAACTGCGCCATCTCCTGATTGTGCCGCAATATCTGTTGCTGCATGTGGGCGTTGCTTTGCAGAGTCTGGAAAATCAAATTCGGTATTTCCGGCAACTGTTCGGTAATCTCCGGAAACTTGCCAAACAGCTCTCTCACCTTTACGGCAGGCCCCACGCGCTCTTTAAACCAGTTCTCTAAAAACGGCTTGGCGGTCTGCCACAAATCCAAATCGGGATAGAGCTGCCGACCTAATCCTTCGATATTCAGCAAGGTTTTCTGCAACAACACCAATTGCGGCTGCACCGCCATGTCGAAACGGCGAGCGGTTTGAAACAAGCGCAACAGCAACAAACCGAAAGAAATATCCTTCAACGGCTTTTCAAAGATCGGTTCGCAAACGCTACGGATCGCGGCTTCGAACTCCTCTACCCGCGTACTCGGCGGAACCCAGCCCGATTCGATGTGCATGCGGGCTACCTTACGGTAATCGTGATTGAAAAAGGCTAAGAAGTTTTCGGCCAAATAGCGTTGGTCCGAGTCGGACAAGCTACCGACAATGCCGAAATCCACCGCTAGATATTTATCGGGCAATTCAACAAAGATATTGCCGGGATGCATGTCCGCATGGAAGAAATTGTCGCGGAACACCTGAGTAAAAAAGATTTCCACACCCCGTTCCGCCAGTTTCTTGAAATCGGCATTGCCGTCGCGTAGTGCCTGAATATCGCCAACCGGAATGCCGTGTATCCGCTCCATCACCAATATTTTGCGGCGAGTCAAAGGCCAATGGATTTCCGGAATATATAACGATTCTGAGCCTTTGAAATTATTCCGGATCGCGCTGGCATTGGCGGCTTCCCGCAATAAGTCGAGCTCATCGAGAATGGTTTTTTCGAACTCCGCTACGACCTCCGTGGCCCGCAAGCGACGGGCATCGCTCCAGAAACGCTCAGCCAACCGAGCTAATTCATATAACAGCCCGACGTCGGAATGAATCTTGTCCGCAACATCGGGCCGCAATACCTTGACAATCACTTTTTCGCCCGTCTTCAGCTTAGCGGTATGCACCTGCGCCACCGATGCGGAAGCCAACGGCCGCGGATCGAATTCGTCAAAAGCGTCTTCAACCGGCTGTCCCAGCTGTTCTTCAATGATGGCTCTTGCGGTATCGGTTGAAAACGGCGGCACCCGGTCTTGTAACTTGACCAGTTCCTCAGCGATGTCGTCCGGTAACAAATCTTTTCGAGTGGATAGCGCTTGGCCGAACTTGACATAAATCGGCCCTAAATCTTCCAGGGTTCGCCGGATTCTGACGCCGCGCGGTTCTCGCGCTTTTCGTAACCAATAACTCGGCGACAGGTACACCAAGTATCGAATCGGTCGAAATAAATGGGTTTTTAAAACAATTTCGTCCAGGCCGTGAGACATCATCACCCAATTGATATGAATGAGGCGCATGAGAGTTTTAGGACGAATCACGATAGATACCTTTGGGCTATTAAGCGGATTTGGTTTCGTTTTTCACGGCGGAAACCAGACGATCGATACGTGCTTCGATGCGATCGACATCCGAACGACAAGCATCGATTTCTTGAAAAATTATTTCGGCTTCGGCTTTAGCGGGTAGATCGCGCGTTTCTTCCTGTAAAAATTCTTCCAAATTCAAACGAAAGCTCGTCAAACTGTGCTCGGTCCAATCGCGACTGCCGCGTAAAACGCCGGCCAATCCGTGCGCGAAACGCTCGCCGGTATATCTTGCCAACTTGGCTTCCAACTTAAAATCCAATTTTTCAAACAGACGTTGGAATTTTTGCGCAAGCAAAGTGTCGCCGGATATCTTGACCTTGCCTTTAAAAAGCGAGCGCATCGGCGTAGCGCTGAAGCCCATCAATCCCAACGCCGATAAGGAACCACATAGGGTTGCATCGGCCTCGCCTTCATAATGTTCGATTAACTGAAGCCGGCCGTAGCCCGGACACAAATATAGAGTCAGATCGAGCGATGTGATATGCACCGCCAGAACTTTACCTGCCATCGGCGTCAGGTAGTCTTCCAGGCGATCATCCAACATCAAATAAGCATTGATCCCGGTTTCCAGGGCTGCTATGAGTAAAGGTTTGATCTGCAGAAAATCATTGGGCATTAGCGAAACTGTTGTTTAAATTGTTTTGGGTAATCGCGGATAGCTCCGTTATCAACATCCGAATAAAAGGCCGTCCGGCCCCGGTCTTGGAAATGGTCATGCTCCGCCGGGTTCAACCCTCCCAAGCGCCATGTCTTCCCTGAGAGCAACAAGGCGGTTTAGAATTTATACCCCCTATGCACCGCGACAATGCCTTGCGTCATGTTGAAATACTCGCAACGCTCAAATCCGGCCTCTTCCATCATGCGCTTCAGATCGTCTTGTCTAGGATGCATGCGAATGGACTCGGCCAAATAGCGGTAGCTGTCTTCGTCCTTCGCAACGACGGCACCAATTTTAGGCAACAATTTAAATGAATAAAAATCGTAAAGCTTTTCGGTGACGGGATCGGTAGGATGCGAAAACTCCAGTACGATCAGCCGTCCACCCGGCTTCAGTACGCGATACATAGAACGCAAGGCGGCATCTTTATCGGTGACATTGCGCAATCCAAAACCGATAGTCACGCAATCGAAGCTATTGTCGGCGAACGGCAGACACTCGGCATTGACCTGAGCATAGCGAATATTACCGGCCAAGCCTCGATTTATCAGGCGATCGCGACCGGTACGCAGCATGGCCGCATTGATGTCGGCCAGCACAATTTGACCCGTTTTACCCACTCTTTTTTCGTACAGCACCGTCAAATCGCCGGTACCGCCGGCCAAGTCCAGCACCCGGTCACCTTCGCGCACATTAGCCAGTTGCACGGCAATACGTTTCCAAATTCGGTGAATACCTAAGGACATCAAGTCGTTCATCAGGTCGTACTGATTGGCAACCGAATCGAAAACGCCGCGCACCAACGCGACTTTCTGGTGTTTGGGAACTTGTTTAAAACCGAAATGGGTAGTGTCTTCGTTGGTCATATGAACTTTTAATTGTGTAAGGGCGATTTACGGCTGATGCCGGCCGCTTTCAGCGTTTCCAAATATTGAGACCACAGCAGCGGAAACTCCGAACCCAGCTTATACAGCAAATCCCAGGAATAGATGCCGCTATCGTGACCGTCGCTAAAGGTCAAGGCAATCGCGTAATTGCCGACCGGACGTACATCGGTGATAGTAACGTCTTCTTTACCGAACTGCAGGGTTTCCTGGCCCGGACCGTGACCGACTGCTTCGGCCGACTGTGTGAAAACCCGTAGATATTCGGCCGGCATTTCGAAAATACTGCCGTCGTCAAAATGAACTTCCAATATCGCCGAAACCTGATGCAGTTTGATTTCGGTGGGCTGATGTCCGCAAGGGCTAATGTTAATGCGCATAAATTACAAAATATAGCGGCTAAGATCTTCGTCGGCAGCCAGCTCGCCGAGATGGGCATCGACATAAGCTGCGTCTATACTGATCGTTTTTTCCACCATATCCGGCGCACTGAAGGAAATCTCCTCCAGCAGTTTTTCCAATATGGTGTGCAAGCGGCGGGCGCCGATATTTTCTACGGTTTCGTTAACTTGCCAACCCAGTTCTGCGATACGCTTGATACCGTCTTCCGAAAACGCGACATTGACGCCTTCAGTTGCCAACAGCGCTTGATATTGCTCGGTTAACGACGCATTGGGCTCGGTTAAGATACGAACGAAGTCATCGGCACTCAGTGCGCTTAATTCGACCCGAATCGGGAAACGGCCTTGTAATTCAGGGATCAAATCCGACGGCTTAGTCAGATGAAAAGCACCCGATGCGATAAACAAAATATGGTCGGTTTTGACCATACCATATTTAGTGGTGACGGTGCTGCCTTCCACCAGCGGCAGCAAATCGCGTTGCACCCCTTCGCGCGACACCTCACCGCCACTGACTTCCTGGCGCTTGCAAATCTTGTCGATCTCGTCCAGAAACACGATACCGTGTTGCTCGACGGCTTCCAATGCTTTTTGTTTGATTTCGTCTTCGTTCACCAATTTGGCCGCTTCTTCTTCCTGCAACAATTTCAGCGCGTCCTTAATCTTCAATTTACGCGTCTTGGTCCGTCCGCTGCTGAGGTTTTGGAACATGCCTTGCAGCTGATTGGTCATTTCCTCCATGCCCGGCGGCGCCATGATTTCCACGCCGACCGACGGCGCGGCGACATCGACTTGAATTTCCTTTTCATCTAAATCGCCTTCGCGCAGTTTTTTACGCATTTTCTGACGGGTGGACTGCTCCGACTCCGATAGCATACCGCCTTCGGCGCTCGGCAAAAGAATGTCCAATACTTTTTCTTCAGCGGCATCGGCAGCGAGATTTTCGACTTTTTCCATCGCCGACATCCGAGTCATTTTGACTGCAGTATCGACCAAGTCTCGAATAATAGATTCGACGTCGCGCCCGACATAACCCACTTCGGTAAACTTAGTCGCTTCTATTTTGATGAAAGGTGCGTTGGCAAGCCTCGCCAGGCGGCGGGCAATCTCGGTTTTACCGACGCCGGTCGGCCCTATCATCAGTATGTTTTTCGGGGTAATTTCCTCGCGCAGTTCCGGTGACACCTGACTGCGGCGCCAGCGGTTACGCAGGGCAATGGCGACGGAACGCTTGGCTTCCGCTTGACCGATGATATGTTTATCTAATTCGCTGACGATTTCTCTGGGTGTCATTTGACTCATAGTATGTTCTTTCTCCGGTCCCTTAGGCGTGGCCTGGCGCTGAAGACTCCGTATCTAATTCCTCGATACGCAGATTATGGTTAGTGTAAATACAAATGTCGGCGGCAATGCCCAAGGACTTCTCGACTATCTCACGAGCACTCAAGTCGGTGTTTTCCAGCAACGCGCGGGCGGCGCTTTGTGCGAACGCACCGCCGGAGCCGATGGCCACGAAATCGCCTTCCGGTTCTATGACGTCGCCGTTACCGGAAATAGTCAATAAGGCTTTTGAATCGGCGATGATTAGCAGGGCTTCAAGCCGGCGTAACGCCCGATCCGTACGCCAGTCTTTAGCCATTTCCACGGCCGCCCGCATCAGATTGCCGCGATGTTTTTCCAGCTTGCCTTCAAAATGTTCAAACAAAGTAAACGCATCGGCGGTAGCTCCGGCAAAGCCGGCGATGACTTTGTCATGATAAAGACGTCTGACTTTGCGGGCGTTACCTTTCATGACGGTATTGCCCAAGGTGACCTGCCCATCACCACCAATGACGACTTTGTCTCCGCGTCTGACCGCCAGAATGGTGGTGCCTCTAAGTTCTATGCTCATCGCTTTAACTGCTAAATTAATCAAAAGATGCCGAATTTTACATGAGCCAGCGGTAAAACCCCAATAAACTGAATTCAAAGAAGCATTTCGCCTCTACATTTTAGATAGAATGGGGGACAGTTCGAACATTGACAAGCCCTGATCAAATCCGATGCGCATAATTTCTGTCAACCTAAACGGCATTCGTTCCGCCGCAAGCAAAGGTTTTTACGATTGGCTGAAACAACAAGACGCCGACGTCATTTGCCTGCAGGAGCTGAAAGCACAGGCTGCCAACATGAGCAACGAAATGCTGCAACCGCAAGGTTATTTTGGCTATTTTCATTATGCTGAAAAAAAAGGATATAGCGGCGTTGGCATTTACAGCAAACGTGCCGCCGACCGGATTATTGAAGGACTGGGACATGACGATATCGATGCAGAAGGCCGTTACTTAGAGGCGCAATTCGGTGAATTCTCAGTTGTTTCCCTCTACCTGCCTTCAGGCTCCAGCGGCGAAGCAAGACAGGCCATGAAATTCAGCGTGATGGAACGGTTCTATCCGCACTTGGCAGAGCTCAAAGCCAGTGGCCGCGAGGTGGTAATCTGCGGAGATTGGAATATCGCTCACCAAAAGGAAGATTTAAAAAATTGGCGCGGCAACCAAAAAAATTCCGGATTTCTACCTGAAGAAAGAGCTTGGTTCGGCCAGGTTTTAAATGAATTAGGCTGGGTGGATGTTTACCGCCGCCTGCATCCCGATACGACGGATGCCTGCTATACTTGGTGGAGTAATCGAGGCCGAGCTTGGGACAAAAATGTGGGTTGGCGCATCGATTACCAAATTGCGACCCCCATGCTCGCGGATACGGCCGGGTCCTGCCGAATTTATAAAGATCAGCGCTTCAGCGATCATGCACCATTGACGGTCGAATATACGATGACTTTGGCTGAGTAAATAGGCAAGCTGAATAAACACTGACTTTACATAACGCCGGTACAAAAACGGCAGCCATCATTTCGAATAGGTAGCAGCCAGCAACGATTGTAATTTTTTCAATCCCAATTCGCGCGTCAACTTGATGTTACGCGCAGGAATATTGTCCGAATCGGGATAATTTTCCAATGCGCGCTCGATGCTGTCTTCGCGGATGATATGCAACATGGGATACGGCGACCGGTTAGTGTAATGAGCCGGATCTTCTTGATCCTCGACTTCCGTTTCAAATCGGTAGTCGGGATGGAAACTGGCCAGTTGGTAAATTCCTTCATAATTTTGAACGATCAAGAGGCGGTCGGCGATTGCCACCATATCCAAATAATCTTCGAAATCGTCAAACATTTCCGGAAAAATCAACAAAGTCGTTTCCGTTTCGGGATTCGCGTCTAAATAAACGCATTCCTCGATCAATATTTGCACGGCATTCTCTAAGTTTTCCGGCCTGGCTACCCGATAACGAATGCTATTTCTTTGATGTTCGCGGCTAGCAAAAGGGCAAATATTATAAGCAATGATAAATGATTTTAACCACGCTCGCGTGGCGCTGATAACCTGTTGATCTGTCATTAGGTAGAAAACATGTTTAACAAAACCACAACTTACACGGCATCTATTTTATTACTAATGCCGGCTATTTTATCGGCCCAAGTTTTTGAATGGTTCGATGATGAAGGGCGGCATCATTATTCCGATCGTAAGCAAGAACATGCCAAGATTTTATCAGTTAATTCAAGCGATTCTTATGTCATTGTGGAAAAAGTCTTCGACGGCGACACGATCTTATTAAAGTCGGGGCAGAAAGTAAGACTTTTAGGCATCAATACGCCCGAAGTAGCCGGCCGAAACAAAGAAGCCGAACCGGGAGGGGAAAAAGCAAAAGCTTGGTTGCAACGGCAATTAGAGCATAAAAAAGTACGGCTCGAGCACGACGTCGAGAAACAAGATAAGTATCGACGCTCGTTAGCCTATGTTTTTTCCGACGACAAACGTCTTATCAACCTCGAATTAGTGCGCGAGGGCTTGGCAACAGTCAACATTTATCCACCGAACCTGAAATATGTTGATGCCCTATTGGCGGCGCAAAATCAAGCCGAACTGGAGAACCTAGGCATATGGCATGATTCCGCCTACGCTAGGAAAGACGTTAAGTCATTGACTAAAAATAACTACAGGGGTTGGAAACGGATCACCGGGCGTATACAGGACTTAAAAAAAACTAAAAAATACAGCTACTTGAAGTTTTCCGGTAAAGCCGGCGTCCGTATCGAAAATGAAAACCTGAATTTATTTCCGCCTCTCGGAAAATATGTCGGGAAAAAAATTGAAGCGCGCGGTTGGCCGATAAAACAAAAAGATCAATTCATTATTCCGGTCCGCCATCCCGGCGAATTAAAAATTTTAGACCGATAACGGTTCACAAAAAAAGGGAGGCTAAGCCTCCCTTTTACATCAGTCGAAACCGAATTATTTGTCGGTACGTTCGAAACCAACGCGGCGGTTAAACGCGCGGCCTTCCTCGGTATCGTTTGACTCAGCCGGTTTAGATTCGCCGTACCCGACCGTTGTCATGCGGCTACCGTCAACGCCTCGGTTGACCAGCGCATTTTTCACCGCTCTAGCTCTACGATCCGATAGGTCCAGGTTATATTCTTCAGTACCCATGCTATCAGTGTGTCCCTGAATCTCGACAGTCAAGCCGGGATTAATTTCCATAACGTGCGATGCGTTTTGCAGCAACGGTTCAAATTCCGGCTTGATGGTATCTTTATCAAAATCGAAGAAGACACCGTGATATGCCCAGCAACCATGCTTGTCGACTTTGGCACCTGTAGGCGTGTCCGGACACTTGTCGTTGCAATTGTTAATGCCATCGTTATCATCGTCAAGTACCGAGCAGTCTTGAACCGGCTGGCCTGCGTTAAAGAAGACATTTTTAACGAATTCGCTCATACCAGCCGGACTGCTGATGGCATTAGCGTCAGTTGTAAAACCGCAGTTAGACGCGTCCGCCACCATTTGCAGACTTTCACGCCCAAGCGCATCTTGCTTTTCATTCCCCACCCATACGGTATAGATGCACAGCCTATCCCCGTATTGCGATTTCAATGTTTCCGCATTAGGTACAGGATTGGTTTCGTCCATACCGTCGCTGAGAACGATCACGGCAATGTTGCCGGAAGCATTGGCCAAATCGGACTTGGCAACACCCAGCGCTTCGGCCAATGGCGTACCGCCGCTTGAACATGTCAAAGAAGTAATTGCGCTTTCAAAGCCACTAGCAGAATATTGTTGTATGGGTTGATTTAACTTTGTTTCGCCCCAATCCGTACAAGGCCCCATACCAAAACTGCGTAAACCTGCAGAAAGAGGGATATTGGGAATGGTGCTATTTAATTTGTTCAGTAGATTTTTTTCCACATCCAATTTAGTTCCACTGTATTCCGCTGAATTTAAATAGGTTTTACCCATGGATGAAGACGAATCATTCAATACGAAAAAACTGTTGGTCTTTTGCACCAGCAGCCCGGATTTAACTTGCGCGTTTAAATCTTCGGCTTGAAAAGGCTGGAAAGTGTTACTCGATTGAGTAGCACAACCAGATAATATTGCGCCGGCCATAAGCGCGGTGAGGGTTAAGGACTTTTGCATTAATTTTCTCCTAATTGTTTTTGTTGTTTCGGTTAGCTACAAAGTTTGTAGGTCAGAGTCTAGCATTAAACAACATTTTTTTTAATATAGCTTTTTAGGTATTCAACTTCGCACCATGAAATAATATTACTCGTTTAATGGCGAGGAGCGCAGCAATGAATGTAATAGCTCGATTTATTGGCTTAGTTTTGATATTTTTACCAGTTAACCCTTTATGGGCGCTGGACACCGAAGCGATCAAACAAATGGCGGAGCAGAATAGCCCGCTGGCGCAAGCGAAGTTAGCATCTCTTTACCTGCTTGGGAGAGAAGGGATCGAAAAAGACGAAAAACTGGCCGCGATGTGGATGCAAAAAGCCGCAGACCAAGGTTTGGTCGATGCACAGGTTGTGATGGGCGCTTTATATGACCGGGGTATCGGGGTTGATGCCGACCGTAACAAAGCAACACAGTGGTATGAAAAAGCTGCTACGCAAGGCCATGGCACGTCTTTAGCGATCTTGGGCAAAAATCAAGCAGCAAAAGGAAGCGTGCAGTTTAACTACCAAGGCATGCGTTTGAATGCGTCGAAGTCGATTCCTAACGAATATGCCAAAAAATTTTTAACCACTAAGTAATCAACAGATCTTTAACAGTAATGAGTATTAGAACCCGATTTGCGCCAAGCCCCACCGGTTATTTACATGTAGGAGGCGCCAGAACGGCCTTGTTTTCATGGCTATACGCCCGTAAACACGGCGGAAAATTTGTCCTTAGGATCGAAGATACCGACCTAGAGCGCTCTACTCAGGAATCGGTAAACGCAATATTGGAAGGGATGACCTGGCTGGGCCTGGAATATGACGAAGGTCCTTTTTATCAAACCCACCGTTTCGACCGCTACAAAGAGGTCATTCAGCAATTACTCGACCAGGGCGACGCCTATTATTGCTACTGTAGCCGCGAAGAATTGGAATCGATGCGCGAGCAACAGATAGCCAACAAACAAAAGCCGCGTTATAACGGTAAATGTCGGAATGGGGCGAACGGAGACGGTGAACGCGTTATCCGCTTCAAAAATCCCGAACACGGTGAAGTCGTTATCGATGATTTGATCAAAGGCCGCATCGTGATCGCGAATAAAGAACTGGACGATTTGATCATCGCACGCTCAGACGGCACGCCTACCTATAATTTGACCGTGGTGGTCGATGATATGGATATGGGAATTACGCACGTCATTCGCGGCGACGACCATGTCAACAACACGCCGCGTCAAATCAATATCCTGAAAGCGTTGGGAGCCCAATTACCCAGTTACGCCCATGTACCGATGATTCTTGGCTCGGATGGCGCGCGTCTGTCTAAACGGCACGGTGCGGTCAGCGTGATGCAATATCGAAACGATGGTTATTTACCGGAAGCTTTGCTGAATTATTTGGTACGTCTCGGATGGTCTTATGGCGACAAAGAGTTGTTCAGCATCGACGAAATGATTCAGTTGTTCGATATGGACAAAGTCAACGTTTCAGCATCGACATTTAATCCCGAAAAACTGCTGTGGCTGAATCACCAATACATTATGAACAGCGATCCGGCTCACGTTGCACATCATTTAAGTTGGCATCTTGGCGAACGTGGGATCGATCCGACCACGGGCCCCGCATTGGCTGACGTTGTCAAAGCCCAGCGCGAACGCTGCAAAACGCTGGTCGATATGGCCGACCAAAGTTTGTATTTCTATCGTGACTTTGAAAGCTACGACGAAAAAGCCGCCAACAAAAACTTTAAAGCCGGCGTTGAAGAGGTCCTACAGCACTTGTGGAGCCGATTTGATGAACTTGCGGAGTGGAAAACAGAAGCTTTACATCAGGTGGTATTGAATAGTTCGGAGCAACTGCAGTTGAATCTAGGCAAAGTCGCTCAACCCTTGCGGGTGGCTTTATGCGGCACGGGCGTCTCGCCTGCAATTGACGTGACGCTGTCTCTCTTGGGCAAGGATAAAACGCTCGACAGAATTGCACGCGCGATCGAGTTTATAAAAAATAACTAGACAAGCTAATTATTGCCTGTATAATGCGCGGTCTCAACTATGGGGCCATAGCTCAGCTGGGAGAGCGCTTGCATGGCATGCAAGAGGTCAGCGGTTCGATCCCGCTTGGCTCCACCAATGTGGTTGATTGTTTTAATGTCTGGGTCCCCATCGTCTAGTGGCCTAGGACACCGCCCTTTCACGGCGGTAACCGGGGTTCGAACCCCCGTGGGGACGCCACCATTACTAAACAGACATTAAGCACTTAATTGCATTACGTTAAACAGTCCATGTCCCCATCGTCTAGTGGCCTAGGACACCGCCCTTTCACGGCGGTAACCGGGGTTCGAACCCCCGTGGGGACGCCATTCGTATTATTTTGGACTCCGTTTCAAACGCCAACCATCTGAAAAACCGAACCCCCGAAACCGGCAAGAAGGATAATAATCAGTCTCGTCATCGGAGTCATTTTGGTTTAACGACAATTCCAGCCATTTTTGATCGCGGCCAATAAGCGATCCGGAATCGATATTTTGTTTGGATATCTTCCCATTGACGATGCTGAACTATTCCTGATTTTCTGCCCGTGACTAGCGCTAGGCCATGTACCGACCCGCCGGAATAGAATCTAATCGCTGCCAAGCCGATCGTCCCATTACTCACACTTCGGCTATACCGACCAAACCACGCAGCTTGTAGCGGTTATTTACTTAAAACAAATCGATCAGCGCCATCGTTCGACCAAGCCTACTTACTATTCGGTCTTTGCTGATTTCCAGGTCGAATTGCGGTTTTTAAACTACTATTAAGACTTTCTTAAAAAAACGGCTCATCCGCGGCTTTCGCCTAGCTAACGATCCAATGACACACAACAAAAAACTTTCATATCGGCCCGATATTCAGGGTATTCGTGCAATAAGCATTATTCTTGTTGTATTGAATCATGCTGGACTTCAGTTTCTTCCTGGGGGATTTGTAGGGGTAGATGTATTTTTTGTTTTATCGGGATATTTAATTACAGGCCTATTGGTTCGAGAGCATAACGAAAATAATAAAATCAATATGCTTGATTTTTATGCCAGAAGATTAAAACGACTATTCCCTGCTCTCTTTATCATGCTGGTGACGGTTGTTGTGTGCAGTTCATTATTGCTTTCGGATTTTCAATTAACGCAACAAGCCGCATCTGTAAATTTTGCTACTACTTGGAGTAGTAATTTATTTTTTTCGTTTACCACAATCGAATATTTTGCAGAGCTAAAAAATAAAGATTTATTTTTACACACTTGGTCGCTAGGTGTGGAGGAACAATTCTATTTGATTTGGCCCATACTGATAGTACTCTCGTTTTTATTTTGCAATAAAATAGATTCCACCGGCCGATGGGAATTACAGTTTATTGGCATTCTTGTGTTTTTATTCTTATTTAGCTTTGGATTATCTCAATATTGGAAAGTATATAATCCTATTTTTTCTTTTTATATGATGCCATCCAGAATCTGGCAATTCGCACTGGGGGCACTTTGTTATATTTGGCTTGAAAAAAATAGACACCGCTTCGAATCATGGCAGCCACTATATTTGCCATCATTTTGGAAAAATAGTGCCGGTTTGATTGGAATAGGTTTAATCATAGGAAGCGCTGCTTTTTTTCATTCAAGTATGACCTACCCTGGAGCTTGGGCCTTACTGCCTTCGATAGGAGCTCTATTATTAATTTCAGCTAGATATGTAAATCAAAGTAATGTTATCAGTCGAACACTAACACATCCTTCATTAGTTTGGATTGGAGATCGTTCTTATTCTTGGTATTTATGGCACTGGCCGGTTTTGATGATTGGTTCATCGATCGGCATCGCTTCAGGACTAGATAAAGTTACAGGATTGGTTACTTTTTCCTTTTTGATGGCAGTGTTCAGTTATCGTTATATTGAACTGCCTTTTTGGAAAGGCCGATTTAGTAATGCTAAACCGAGGTTGGTCATATTAACGTCGCTTCTTGCAATGCTTCTATTGGTTTTTGGATTTCAAAATTACTTAAAATCCGCTCGCAATAAAAGTGAAACGCAAGCAGCATCGTTTGTTAATAAAGCTCGTGCTGATTTGCCTATCATTTATAGCATGGGATGCGACGCTTGGTATGCCAATTCAAATGTTCAACCTTGTTTATTTGGAGATAATAATCATACAAAAACAGTGGCACTAATTGGAGATAGTGTCTTGGCACAATGGTTTTCACTTTTGCCGCAAATATTTAGATATCCAGAATGGCGTACTATTGTATTAACTAAGTCGGCATGTCCCATGGTTGATGAGGACTTTTTCTACACTCGCATAGGCAAGGTTTATACAATATGTGCCCAGTGGCGTGATGCGAGCCTGGAGTATCTAAACTCACTTCGGCCGGATATTATTATTGCAGGCAATGCGGCTACTTATGATTTCTCGGAAAACCAGTGGATCGCCGGCTCTAAACGAGTCTTTTCTCGATTAAGCCAAATGTCCAAAAACGTGATTATATTGCCTGGCACCTATGCGCTGTCATTCGATGGGCCGAGCTGCCTAGAACAAAACTTATCGTCTATATTAGGCATAGAAAAAAGAGATCCTCAAATATGTGCGGAACCGATCTCGAACGCTGAACAAATAAACAGAGTCGTCGGCTATTTGAATCGAGCTACCGACGGCCTGCCGAATGTTAAGCTGCTCAATCTTAATGATTTAGAATGTCCGGACACGCAGTGCTCTGCCTTAAATGCAAATGATTTGGTTGTGTTTCGGGACTCGCAGCATCTTACCGATACGTTTGTACGTGCACAGGTACCTTTTGTGCGGTCGCGTATAGAACGATTGGGAATTGAAGTGTCACCTTAAGCGAGGTTAATTCCCAAGCAAATAATTCGTATCCCGAAAAATCAAATTCAATCGGCGCTATCGATCTCAAAAAATATCCATTTCACTTGCTTATGCGCAGCTTTGATTTGCTGTTCCATGGAATTAATTGCGTCCACTGCTTCGGATACCGTCAAGTGTGGTTGTAATTCTGCTTTAATCGCGATCATGACTTGTTGGCCGTGATTGATAGCCCAAATATTGAGTACATTTAATACGACTGATTGTTGCAGAAGATAATCCGATACGGCATCACGGATTTCCATGTTGGCTTCGCCCAGTAACAAAGAATGAACCTCGCGCCCTATGAGCCATGCGACCATCACCAGCAAGATGCCAATGAGAATCGAGCCGACAGCGTCATAAACGGCGTTTCCGGTTAATAAAGTTAAACCGAGCATCAATGCGGCAATAATCAGCCCCGCCAAAGCGGCCAAATCTTCACCAACCACCACCATTAGCTCACTAGAGTGGGTTCCTTTAAACCATTGCCACAAGTTCCGCCCGCCTTTTTCATCTTGCAATACGTTCAGCGCGCCTTTTAATGAAAAGACTTCCATTGCAAGCGCAATCAGCAATATCAACATGGCGATCCCTGCATTTTCCACGGAATGGAGTTCGCCAAGGCGCAACCAGCCTTCGTAAATCGAGAATAAGCCGCCGACCGAAAACAAAGTAATGGCCACCATCATTGACCAAATATAGGATTCCCGCCCAAACCCCATCGGGTGCTTTACGGTGGCTAATTGAGACGAACGTCTCATACCGATGTACAAAAGCACTTGGTTACCGCAGTCGGCAAACGAATGAATCGATTCAGCGAGTAACGAGCCTGAACCCGTCCAAATAGCAGCACCGGTTTTGGTGATGGCAATACCTAAATTGGCGACAAAAGCGTAAGCAATGGCTTTGATTGAGTTATCGTGCGACATGGGATTTTCCGGTTAAGAGTGAGCTAACATTTTCACATTCCATTTAATTCTACATTCGGAAGATCGAGTCCGAACATATAAAAACTACAGATCGATACGTCATCGCCTTTATAAAGCGGGTTAGAACCGGATTATCGAAACCGGGATCCGTTTTGAAGCGGCATTGGCCATATCTATACTGCGATAACAGGCCACTTTGCTATATCATGAGACTGTCAAGCAACTAACGTTTTGGGGGCAATATGGACAAGCTAAGAGCACTGGGTTTAGGTGCAGAGCATTTAGATCAAAACAGCGTCAGGCAACAATTGCATCTTTATATCAACCTAAAATTGGCATCCTGCGGCCAGCCGACTTGCATCGATCCGGAATCGGCCGCGTTCATGGATACCGCTCAGGATTTGCTAAATAGTTATCTAGAAAAAAACCGGCAATTGGCCGGCTCGTCCCTTTACCCTTCCGATCGCCGTATTCAAACTTTTTTAGATCGTTATTTAGCCGATCTTGGCTTGGATAACATTCCAGCCTTACCGACAATGACCTTCGAGTTAGATCGCCACGGCGTCGCCCGTGAGTTATCCATACCCTTAGGAGCAAACGAATTCGTCTCGGAGATCGTATCAAGCTACCGCGTCAAACAAGGCGTTTTGCACAACCCCACCAGCGACCGGCGCACGACGGAAGGATCGTTTCACATCGCCGAAGGCGGTCTCCCCGTCCCAGGGGATAAGAAACAAGTTCCGAAGCTAACCTTCGCGAAAATGCTTGGGCAAGCGCTAAATCCGCCGCCAGACCTGCTGCTTGTGCCATTTACAGCCAAGCAAGAACATCCCGCCCATATGTTTGCCTCGCTGTTGCTGCGTCCGATTGTTTGCCCTGAAATTCCAGGCATCGAACCGGAAAAATCCATGGAAATTCGCTTTTTTGCACCAGGTAATTTGGTCAGTAATCTGGACTTCGTCGAGAGCATATTCGGCAACGGCGGAAATCCCGCTTTACCTGAATGCGATGCCGCGCTTGATATCGATCACTGGACCGGCCACAGCGGCTGTGTCATTCTAGCACCGCATCTGACCAAATTAACCAAGAAGGCAGTCGGTTTGCCTCACTGGAACGATGCCACCGAGCGTCAACGCGCCGACGGCATGTGTTGGCAACAAGAGGACGAGCTGTATAACAACGGCCAAGCGTTTAAACTGACCGCACGCGATACAACGGGGGTAATCGTCACACTCCTGGCCGATAATTATTTCGGCTATTGCAAAAAAGAAATCAAAACTCAGATTAGCTATGCCGCCAATTTATTCGGCCTGGCCGAAGAGGAGCATGCAGGCGGCGCTTTGGCATTCAGGCGTTTCAATCATGGCGATGAATTCGGCGTCAGCAATCGCACACGCGAACCCGGCTACGATTTTGACGAAATGGCATACCGCTACGGTGCTATTATGGAAATCCAACCCGAAGGTTACGCTATCGACAAGCATTTTCCGGAAATCGTCTATGTGCCTCAAGACTTACGGATGAATTTGAATACCCAAAAAATCACCTGGGTCAGAAACGGCCAAAGTCATAGTATTCGTCTCAAGCCTGACAAAATTTATATTCAACCCAACGGTTATAAAATCGAAATGCGTAAACACCCGGGCGCTCCGTCCTGGCGTTTAGTCGGCACTGTGGCCGAAGGCACCTTCTGTCATAAACCTTGCACCGTTTCAGGCGGCGGCAAGTCAGAAATCTCCAAGTCCATCGAAGATGCAGTCATTTATGGCCCATTGTTCGTCGATGATCTGCAACGCGATCTAGATCTGGTGCAAGCCATCTTCGATAAGGATTACAGCAAAGGCCGCTTTTTGCCTGGACACGAATACGAAGACCACGCGCCAAGCCGTACCGTACTGAGCGAAGAACGCAGTCTGGGATCGGTCATTAAATTGTTGACGCCGTCGCCGCATCATACGCCTGAATTCAACGCCTGGTTAAAGTCTATCCCGCCCAGTATTTTAGCCTTGGTATTTTTAATCAAGCGCTTCTATCGCAGTGAATGGGGCGATCGCTGGCGTGATCACCTGTCGGTCGACATCATCGATGGCGCCCCGGGACATGAATTGAAACTAGGGCATCGCAAAATCGTAGCGACCTATTTGCGGGTTGGCTTTGATCAAGAAGGCGGCTGGCGCACGTTCAAGGTCAGGCAGGATTATCTGGCCTGCGAAAAAGTGCAGATGGAAGACGACATTAGCGCGTCGGTAGTCGTGCCCACAAACGCCATAAAACCTTGGCTGACCAAATCCGATACTCATCCCCACAGCGTCAAATTGGTAACCAACTGCGAATATCGCTTATTCCAACGCCCAGACGATGCCATTATTCCCGGCTACGACAAACAAACCGAAGCGAATATGTCGGAACCCGGCAACTTCATGGCCAATTTCGAACCGCTGGATCACGCCAGATTGTCCGATGTCGTCGAAGATGTAATGACGTTTTCCAAGTTTACCGAGCCGATGCGCCGTCTGCTGGAGGCCGCCTACCAACAGCATGACCCTTATGTCGTGTCATCCGCTCATTTCCGTATAGTGAACGGCAAACCTTCAAAAAATCCGCGCTATCTTGAAACGCGTGTCGACTTGGTCAACCCCCTGCGCAAATACGTGGCTGAAATAGGTGCGCGCCTACATCGGAAAATTCCGTTAAACGAACCTCTGTGTCATGCAGTCGATGCGGTATTGACCGGGCGGCGCAATAATCCGCCCGATGGCCTCATCCGTTCGTTGGCTGTCTATAACCCAATCCATTACCAAGAATTACCGGAATTGTTCATGGATTTCGTCTGCTCCTTGACGGGTAAGTCGCCTTCAACTACAGGAGCCGGTAGCGAGGGCGCATTAACCAAAGGACCTTTTAACGCGCTACGTCCGACAGCAGACCTCAATAACGCACTGGTGTCGTTCATATTGACGGGTTACCCCGGTTTTTCCAGTTCGGCGGGCTATATCGGCCCGAATGTACGAATCGATCACGATATTAGCCTGTTGATTCCCGAGATCTGGGCCCGGCTGTCACCAACGGAGCGGGAGCCGGCATATTTGCTGCAACATGGTTTTCTGGAACCGCTAAACGACTTTGAGCACAACGGGCGCATCGTATTAGCCAGTCGCCTGGGCTATCGCATCACGAGTCATTTCGTACACGGATTGATGGGTAAAATTTTCGATAATCCTTACGCCGTATTTACCGACGAGATTTTGCAGCCGGAATTGCAAGACTTAGACGTATTCGTGGACGGCGTACATAATATCGTCGAAACCCAACAACGCGTGGCCCAACAATATCTCGACGATGGCAGCATCGAAGACGCCTGTCCGCCGCTTTACGCGCTGTTACATATCATGGCTAACGGCCATTACCAAGGAATGGATGCCCATCATCCTCAGATTCGGGCTATGTTTACTCGCGATTATTTGCTAAAAAGCGATTGGTATCATGAGCGGTTAACGATTAAACAACAAAGGGATATTGCCTTATGGCAACGCCATGTCGATTGCCTCGACAGCTTGTTACGTGACAACCGCCATGCAATGCGCGTCGCAGATTTGAATTTGCAACAGCAATATGAAAAGGCTAAGCAAAAATTGAACAAAATGAAAAGCTCGGAATACTTGGAATCATTGGTCGGCACTTTGGGGGCCGATCCTATTGGGTCCTATCGATCCGTTCGACCGTAGTGTTATCTTGAAGCATCCGAGGCAGATTTATGGCTATCGATATTCCTTGGGAAAAAAAATTTGAAACTGGAAATCTCAGAATCGACCGCGAACATCGTATTTTTTTGGATTTAATTCGGAATGTCGCTGAAGCCCTGGACCGACAAGAACCTAAGGATTGGTGTATGCGATTATTGCGAGAAGTGGAAAAGTTCATCGATTTTCATTTTTTCAGTGAAGAGAATCTGATGTTAAGAGTCGGTTATCCGGACTATGTCGAGCATCAACAAAAGCACGCCGAGTTGCTGGTGAGTCTGCAGGAAAGGATGCAGGCTTATTCTGATGACAGGATCAACCTGGAAGCAATCGTGGTGTTCTTATTCGACTGGTTTGTGATGCACACCTCGCAATTCGATAAAAAACTGGGAAAATTTTTGACTGCGAAAACATAGGCAGTTGCTGCCATGCTAAAAAAATGAACACCATTGCGCCATGGCGTTCATTTCGTTTGGTCGCATGTGTATTATGCTAATTTCATTTTCCAGGCACTGATGGGGCCGTTCATGCATAAGCGTATAAGCATCATTGTTTTGTTTTTGACATTCACTCTGTCCGGCTGCGGTTATAACACCTTTCAGACCCAGGACGAGCAAATCAACGCATCCTGGGCCGAAGTCCTCAATCAGTATCAGCGCCGCGCCGACCTCGTACCCAACTTGGTTAACACGGTAAAAGGCTATGCCGGGCATGAAAAAGAAGTATTGGAGGCAGTGACGGCTTCGCGTGCGAAAGTAGGCGGCATCCAAGTCACACCCGAACTCATTAACGATGAACGGACTTTTGCCAAATTCCAAGCCGCGCAGGGTGAATTGACTTCCGCATTATCCCGCCTCTTGGTGGTGGCTGAAAACTACCCCCAGCTAAAGGCCGATGCCAATTTTCGTGACTTGCAAGCGCAGTTGGAAGGGACCGAAAACCGGATCACCGTGGCACGGAACCGCTATATTGCAGCAGTCAAAGAATACAACATCACGGTACGCTCCTTCCCCAGCAATCTAACCGCAATGGTGTTCGGCTACCATACCAAGCCCTCGTTCAGCGTCGAAAACGAAAAAGCCATCTCCACGGCGCCGACCGTCGATTTCGGAAACTAACATGATTGCCAAAATCCGCTCATGGCCGCGCATGACGGCGGCTTTGATCATCGCTTTCGTTTGGCAAATTGCGGCATGTGCCGAAGTACCGATACCGGCACTTGAACGCCACGTGACCGATTTGACCAACACTTTGACACCTCAGCAGCAAGCAAGCCTGGAAAGCCGCTTGGCGACGTTCGAGCACGAAAAAGGCAGCCAGATTGCTGTGTTGATCGTACCGACCACACAGCCTGAAACCATAGAACAATATTCCATACGAGTGGTTGATCGGTGGCGTTTGGGTCGCGAGAACGTCGATGACGGCGTGCTGATGCTGATCGCTAAAAACGATCGAATTACGCGCATCGAAGTCGGCTATGGCTTGGAAGGCGCAATTCCGGATGCATTGGCTAAACGCATCATTGACGACGTTATGATTCCTTATTTTCGCAAAGGCGATTTTGCCGCCGGAATCGATGCGGGCGTCGATCGGCTGATTGGCTTAATTCGCGGAGAACCGTTACCCGAACTCAAAACAAGAGACACAAAGGCTGGAAGTCTGGAACAATATCTCGTGCCGTTATTGTTTGCTGCGCTTATCACGGGTGGCCTGTTCCGTATATTACTCGGTAAGTTTTTTGGCGGTCTAGTCAACAGCGGTTTCGTAGCATTTACGGTTTGGCTATTAGGCGGCGGCTTGATTTTTGCCGTTTTTTTAGGCTTCGTAGCTTTCCTAATTGCCCAAGGCAATAATCCCCGAGGATTTCATCGTGGATACGGCGGCGGATTCGGAGGGAACGGATTTTCCGGCGGCAGCGGTGGATTTTCGGGAGGTGGCGGCGGCTTCGGTGGCGGCGGCGCGTCAGGAAGGTGGTAAATGCGAATCGTCAGAATATTTAGGCACCTTTTTAGGCCACCCTGGCTTATTCGGCAGGCCTTTCCCAAACGGAGCCTGAAGGCCATAGAATCAGCAATCGCCGAGAGCGAGCGATCGCACCTGGGCGAACTGCGCTTTGTCGTCGAAAACGCGTTAGAGTTTGGCGATTTATCGCGAGGCGTCACGGCGAGGGAACAAGCGATCGAAATTTTTTCACGGTGTCGGGTCTGGGACACCGAGCATAATTCAGGCGTCTTGATTTATCTGCTTTTGGCCGACCGCGATATCGAAATCATCGCCGACCGCGGCATCAACGCCAAAGTAAGCGCAACAGAATGGGAAGCCATATGCCGCGACATGGAAAGCCGTTTCCGGAACGGCGAATTCGAAAGCGGTGTTATAGAGGGCATTAATGCTATCACTAAGCTTCTTCAGCGACACTTTCCGGCTTGCGATGCCGCCAACCCTAACGAACTTGGCAACGCCCCTATCCTATTGCCCTAATAAAAAACTCTGAATGAACGCTGTATTTGATCGAATTCGTACAAATACGGTTTTGCCACGTTATGATTTGCCGCCACTACAATCAAATCGTGAGAAAACACGGATGTGTTATACCAATTGAAGCTGCCGTCGATGACGATATAATCGTCTATGATGCAATACTTCGAATGTATGGGCGAATACGGCACAGGGAGATCGTCCTGACCGTAAACCAAACCGGTCGGAATACCCGCCCATTTCAAGCGTTGCACGGCCGGCAGCAAAGGACGGTTCAATTCTTCGTGCATAGGCCGCTCGACGCCTACCCTACCTTGCCGCGCCAAGTGGCCGTTGAATAAAAGATGTACATAGACCCCACGCTCTTTAGCTTGAATCAATGCATTGACGACGCTGTCTTGATGATCGCCAAGCAAGTCGCCGATTAAAAACAGGCAGACTTTGATCGAATGCCGAGCGCGGTGAATCTCGCCTAAAATCGCATGATGCGGTTTATAAATCATGCCATTGGCCATGGTATGCCGGCCAAAGGTATACAGCAAATTGAAAGGGCTCAACGGGTCAACCCCGTATTTTTGGATCACGCCGCCGCGCTGACTTTGAAAAATATTATCCAACAATCGGCAAACTCCCTTGGAATGGAAGGTCATACCCGATTCCCAGTTGGCCCACCACCGGTCAAACGTAATATTAAATGAACCCAGAATGGCATCTTCATCATTAAAAATGATGAATTTGGTATGCATGTCCGGCTCGACTTCGATCAAGTGATGTTTGGTCGTACAAAACACGCCAATCAATTCGATACCTGAGCGTTTCAGGTTGGCGTAAGAATGACTGTTGGTTAGTGTCATTTTTCGCCAATCAACCACGCATTGGACCCACACGCCCTGATGACTAGCATGTATCAAATGATTGGCAAAGTCGTTGTCGTCTATGCAATCGACGCTAACTTTGATCGTGCATAAACGGTTAGGATTATCGCGTTTGACCATGATCACTTTATCGATGTGATCGTGAATAAAACGCTTAGGATGGTAAGGATGATATTGCTGACCCTTAGTAAATTTCGGAATTAGATTTAACGACTCAAAATGATGGTTGTACCAGTCTACGTCCGCCTGCAACTCCCCTGCATTTAACTCGTAGGTACGATAATTGTTGGGAGTGGAGTGTTCATCGGTAAGCGCACGCTGCTGATGGTGACCATCCTGCAACTGATACCAATCCATAAAGATGTATTCGTTACGCGACGGTATTGAATGCTCGCCGAGATGGACTATAAACGAAAACTTAATGCAATTGATTTTACCGAAATGGCTGGACAACGGCAGAACAAAAAAATCGCGCGTTGCTCGCTTATGTCTATCCCACTGGATATCGAAAGGTTCCGTATCGACAATATAGGTTTCACTGACGCCGTTACGATAAACCTTCATAATGACTTTCAAGTTGGCAGACACGCCATGAAACATATCGAACTCAATCCTGCCCCAACGCAAGTTGAAGGTTTCTTTAAAGTCATTGACACGCTGAAAATATCCGCCCAGCTTGCCAAACACTGGTTTTGCATAATGTTCCGCTATTTGCATATCGTTGTCCGGAATGAAACAAATGAGAGAATTATGCACCAAATGGCGCTCAGAATCAGGATCCGAATTTGAAAACAACGCGTTTTATAATTTGTCAAATGCGTATAAAAAAGACTGATAAAACTTTTATTGATATTTATCATTCTCTTGGTAATTTATAGATGTTATTTTGTTAAATAACCGGTCTACATTTTTTTACCTCGACTTGGCGATGGAGTTGCCAACCGTTGATCGAAAGAAAAGAGGAGGACGCTATGAATAAGATAACCCCCCACCTATTGAGAGACTTGGACGCTACTCTGCCTCCCGGCACTGAATGCTATTTGTGCGCATCGGTTCGTAGAGCACTGAGCAAATACCGCAAAGGCAAACAATCAGTAACCTTCATCGGCACAGAAAAAGCCAGTTCACTACTGGCACAAAAACTCGGCCGCGGATTAAAGCGCTTTTTAATTAAAGACATCCGTAAACTGATGCCCAGTCAACGAGCTTGTAACCCGGAAAAGCTGGCTTAAACAAAGCTTTCAGACATCTTTTTCCATCGCTATATTCAGACGAATACAGACGGCATGCGATCCCCCTGATTCAAGGGGGACATTTTCAACCCGTTATCACACGCAGCACTTAGCCACTGAGGCTCGGCTGCATCGCTTGCCACACCAAACGCCAAAATGGTTAAACGTAATGCACGCGTTTGGGCCCGTCCATAGGAACAATTTCGCCAATACTAAAGGCTGATTCACCTTGCTGAGTTAAACCGGATAACGTTGCGGCCTCATCCGACGCGTCCACGCAGACGATCATGCCGATACCACAATTAAAGGTGACCAGCATATCCGCCAAATCGACATTGCCGCGTTGTTGAAGCCAAACGAAAATTTCAGGCATTTGCCAGGACGATAAATCGATTTTGGCGCTCAAACCCTGCGGCAGAACGCGCGGCAAATTCTCGGTGATGCCGCCTCCGGTGATATGGGCCATCGCATGCACTTCCACCTGTTTCATCAAATCCAACAACGGCTTGACGTAAATACGGGTCGGAGTCAGTAAAGTCTCGCCCAGCGGTTTGCCATTCACCTTGTCGGTTAGCGCAAGGCTGCTCCGATCGACAATTTTTCGAATCAGTGAATAACCATTGGAATGCGGCCCGGAAGACGCGATACCGATCAATTTATCGCCAACCTTGACTTTGCTGCCATCAATAATCTTATCTTTTTCAACGATGCCGACGCAAAATCCGGCTAGATCGTAATCGTCGTCCTTATACATACCCGGCATTTCGGCTGTTTCCCCACCGACCAGCGCGGCTCCGGCAAGTTCGCAACCATGACCTATGCCTTCGACAACGGCCGCAGCGGTATCAACGCAAAGTTTACCGGTCGCGAAATAGTCTAGGAAAAACAACGGCTCCGCGCCCTGCACGACGATATCGTTAACGCACATCGCCACTAAATCGATACCTATTGTGTCGTGCCGATTCAAATCCAGCGCTAGTTTCAACTTCGTCCCGACGCCATCGGTACCCGAAACCAGTACCGGGCTCTTGTATCGGTCCAAAGGAAGCTCAAATAGCGATCCGAAGCCGCCGAGCCCGGCCATTACGCCGGCATTTCGGGTTTTAGCCGCGATAGGTTTAATGCGTTCGACTAAAGCATTGCCTGCTTCGATATCCACACCCGCACTCTTATAGTCCAGGCGATCTTGCTGTTCTGCGCTCAATGGTAGCCTCTTACTAAAGTTAAGATCGAAATGACCGATATTGTACTATATTCCAAATTCATACACCGTTAGGGGCGTTTTTCGACAATGATTTTTACCCAGGTCAAACTAAGCTTTTGGCTAACACTGATACTAGCGGTTTTGCCTTTCAGAGCATCGGTCGCGATTGAGGTAAAAGGGCTTTATGAAATCGAATTGGTTGCCAACAGCCAATCCGCATCCGACCGGGAACTAGCGATTAGACAAGCCCTCTACGGCGTATTGAGCCGGATTTTAGTGGCTGACGATATTGCCGAAATTCCGGCGGTTCAACAAGTGTTACGAGGAGCGGAACATTACGTCAAACAATTTCAGTATTCGTTAATCGCGGCCGACGAGCATTCTAATAGCGATGCACGCTTGATTCGGGTTGAGTTCGACCAGGATCAGTTGCTCGAAGCGATGCGTAAAAGCAATGTCGGCATTTGGAGCGAAATCAGGCCCGAAACCTTGGTTTGGCTGGTCGTGGACGAAGACGGAAACCGCCAGTTTTATAATCCCGATACGATGTCCGACCTGGACAATGCGTTATCTTTAGCTTCTAAAGTCAAGGGGCTGCCCATTATATTTCCAATGCTTGATCTACAAGAACAACAGCGTATTTCGGTAAGCGACGTATTGAGCGCCGATTCCAGAAATCTACTCAGCGTTTCCGCCCGGTACGACGTTCCGGCCGTCATGGCCGGCAGTATTGTTAGAAAAGCTAAATGTTGGCAGGGAGAGTGGGCGCTCTATTTCGATGGTAAAATCAATCAATGGCATAACGAATGTTTGCCATTAAGAGCGCTGATAATTGAAGGGATGCAGGGCGCCTACCAAATATTATCCCATTATTACGGCGTGAAGCCTTAGACGACTCCCGTACGAATCGGCTTTACATGCTCTAAATCAAGCGGAAAACGACGAACCGCACCCGCAAGTAGTGGCTGCATTCGGGTTACGAATCACAAACTGAGCGCCGGACAAGTCTTCCTTATAATCAATCTCCGCGCCATTAAGGTATTGAATGCTCATCGAGTCTATCAGCACCGTCACGCCGCCCTTTTCGACCAAGGTGTCGTCGTCGTTTACTTCTTCGTCAAACGTAAAGCCATATTGAAAACCGGAACAACCGCCTCCCGTGATATAAACACGAAGCTTCAGATTATCGTTGCCTTCTTCTTTAATTAGACCAGCGACTTTATTCGCTGCGCTATCGGTAAAAACAATAGGATCTGCCATAAGAACCACTATAAGTCATTGAAAATTATTAATCGGATTTTACCTAGCATTTTACTCAAGATTTAGCAACTTGGCTATTACCCATTTATAAAGATACCTTGTCGAAAAAATGGTGCGGCACCTTCGGTATGTCGGAAGTGTGCGCAGCAAACTATCTGATATGTTTGAATACAGTCCGCCCCGCAGTGGACGAGAAGCTTTCATTGCTCGGCTTCAACCACTTTAGGCATATCCCGATTAATTAAGAAATAAACGACCGGAATCACCACTAGCGAAAACAAGGTCGAGGCGATGATGCCGAAGATGAAGCTCCAGGCCAAGCCGGAGAAGATGGGATCCAGCACAATCATCACCGAACCCAGTACCGCGGAGGCTGCCGTCAAAAAGATCGGGTTCAGCCTTGTGGCACCGGCTTCGACGATCGCATCGGCTAGGCTGATATCCGGATTGCCGCGGTAAATGTTTTCAATGAAGTCGATCAGGATGATGGAGTTACGCACCACGATGCCGGCCAGTGCAATCATGCCGATCATCGCCGTTGCGGTAAAGAACACCGGGTCGGCGTACTGACCCACATCCGACGAAAACAGGTTGATGAACCAAAAGCCAGGCATGATGCCGATCACGGTCAACGGGATCGCGATCATCATGATCAGCGGCACGCCCAAGGAGCCGGTCTGGCCGACCAACAGAATATAAATCATCACCATCGCCGCGGCAAAGGCCAGACCCAAATCTCGGAATACGTCGACGGTAATTTTCCATTCGCCTTCGCCCGCCATTTCGGCACTGTAGCCGTCAGGCAAAGGTTGTTCTTCCAGTTTATCGCCCAAATCCCACACGGCTTCGACCGGACTACGTCCTGCCATTTCCGCCAGTACATAGGACACCGGCCGCAGGTTTTTGTGGTAAATAGCTTGATCGCGTTGTTTATGCTGGAAATAACCCAATTCGCTCAAACGCACCATATCCCCGTTGGCCGATTTAACCGATAAGGCCAATAAATCGGATTCGGATGAACGGTTTGCCCTGGGCAATTGCACTTGAATCATCAAGGGTTGCCGCTCGCTGGCAATATGCAGGGTGCCGGCCATGCCGCCCGCTACCGCCAATTGCAAACTACCGGCTACCTGTTGATTGGTGATTCCTAATAACGCAGCTTTGTCCTGGTCCAAAATATAATGTAATCTATCCTGCGGTGCCTCGACATAATCGTCGACATCGACCACGCCTTCGACCGTTTCCAGCTCGGCCCTGACTCGATTGGAAACCTGAATGAGGTCGTTGTACGCCGCTTCCGGCGGACCGTAGATTTCGGCCACCACGCTGGACAAAACAGGCGGACCTGGCGGCATTTCGACGATTTTAATGTTAGCGCCGTATTGCTTGCCGATACGCTCGATTTCCGGCCTCATCCTTAGCGCAATCGCATGCGATTGCTGCTCGCGCATGGTCTTGTCCACCAATACTATACGAATATCTCCGACATAAGCCCCTTGACGCAGATAGTAGTGCCGAACCATACCGTTGAAATCCATCGGCGAGGCCAAGCCAACGTAGCTCTGATAGTTGCTGACTTCGTTGACGGTAGACAAATAACGGCCTAATGCCGCCGCCACTTCGTCCGTGGTTTCTAACGACGATCCGCGCGGCATATCAATCACCAGTTGCAGCTCGTTTTTATTATCGAATGGCAACAATTTCAACGGCACCACACGAGTAACGGCCATCAAGGTCGACAACACGAACGCAATAAACACGACCAACAAAAACCACAAAGCCTTGGATTTATTGGCTAATAGCGGAGCTAGTATCGCTTGATACACCCTAAAGCCTAAGGTGCGTTTCAAATCGAAACTTTCACCGTGATGCTTGCCGTAATCGCCTTTCAGCAAGCGATAGCTGGCCCAAGGCGTAACGGTAAAGGCGATCAGCAAGGACATCAGCATCGCGATCGGCACATTGAAAGCCATCGGCGCCATATAAGGCCCCATCATGCCGGTGATGAAAAACATCGGCACAAAAGACATGATCACCGCAAAGGTAGCCAGGATGGTCGGTGGACGAATTTCATCGACCGCCGTCAGCAAGGCCTGCAAAGGCGGCTCTTTACGCATTTTATAATGTCGGTGGATATTCTCGACATCGACGATGGGGTCGTCGACCAATAGACCCAGCGACAAAATCAAAGCGAACAGCGTGACGCGGTTGATCGTGTAACCGAAGATCAGGTCCAACATCAAGGTCACGGCGAAGGTCATCGGCACTGCCAGCGATACTATCAAGGATTCCTTGAAACCCAATGACAGTGCCAGCAACACGATGATGGTCAAAATCGCGATGGTCAAATGCATAACCAATTCGTTCACCTTGTGATTGGCCGTTTCGCCATAATCGCGTGTAACGGTGACCAATACATCATCCGGAATCAAGGTGCCGTGTAATTGCTCGGTCATTTCCAGCACTTGTTCGGCCACGCCGACCGCGTTACTGCCGCGGCGTTTGGCAATCGCGATCGTCGCCATTTGCCGCTCTTCGCCGGCTTCCGGTAAAAGCCCATCGGCTTGACCGACGGTTTTCATTTCGGCTACGCCCGGCCCGAAGCCGATACGGGTATAATAATCGGTGTCGCGCGGGCCGTCGATGATCTCGGCCACGTCGCGTAGATAGACTAGGCGGCCATCGACTTTTTTCAGGACGGTTGCCCCAATCTGCTCCGCGGTTTGGTATTGAGGACCGCCTTCCAGCAGGATTTCCTTATTGTCTTGATTTAGGCTTCCGGCCTGCAAGTTAAAGTTGCTTTGTGCCAAAGCTTGCCGGATTTCCAGCAGGCTCACCCGACTGGCTTGTAGTTTGGCCGGATCGGGATGTAACGAGATTTGCCGAGGCGCGGCGCCAACCACCCAACTTTTACCGACATCGTTGATCGAGCGCAGCCGTTCGATCAATTCTTCCGCAATACGGCGTATCGCCATGATATCTTCATGCGCCTTCGGCATCGACAGCGTTAACAGCAAAATCGGCACGTCATCGATCTCGACCGGTTTGACCACCCAGCCGGTCACACCGGGCGGAATGATATCCAGATTGGCATCCAGCTTGTCGCGAGTCTTGATTAGGCTGTCCTCGATACTCTCTCCCACTTCATAGCGCACGGTCACAACGGATTGGCCCGGACGGGAAATCGAATAGACGTATTCCACGCCCTGAATCTGCTTCAACAATACCTCTAACGGCGTCGTCACGCGTTTCTCCACTTCCTCGCTGCTGGCGCCCGGATAATCCACGAACACATCCATCACCGGCACGATGATCTGCGGATCTTCCTCCCGCGGGGTAAGTATCAATGCCGCGGCTCCGGCCAATAAGGAAATCAGCAGGAACAGCAAAGACAGATGCGAGGTCGTAAATAATCTAACGATCGCAACAGTCAGGCTATCTCGTTTAACGCCTTGATAATCCTGATTCATTGAGTCAACCCAGTGCTGCGGAGGATGATTTCACCGTCGTGCAAACCGGACAATACCTCGACTTGCTCGCCATGCTGCTTGCCGGTACGGATATGGCGGGTATGCACGCGCTGTCCTTCGACAACCTTTACAGCCTGCAATTGGCCGTAATGTATAACCGCTGTTGCCGGGATCAAAATGACTTGACGCCGAGCATGACAGCTCAGCTCCAACCAACCGAACTGGCCATGCTGCAAACCCGCGGCCGGCGGCAGATCAACTTTTATCAGACGGGTATGAGTTTGCGGATCGATATCGGGCGCGATTTCATCGACCATAGCGTCGAAAGACTCATGCAATGCATCAACACGTACTTTAACCGGCGTCTTTAAATCGACCTGTTCGAAACAATGGCTGGCGATTGCCGATTCGAAGCGCAGGTCGTTTGGGTTATACATTAAGACCACAGGATCGCCCGGCATGGCCATATCGCCAGGCTCTTTCAGACGCTCGCTGATGACACCGTCAAAGGGCGCCTGCAACAGGTTTTCACCCAACATGACCTTAGCCTGCTGCGCCGAGCTGGCCGCTTGGCTAACCATGGCTCGCGCCGATTTGGCCTGTGCGAGCACCGCGTCGTAATTTTGTTTGGTCGCCGCCTCTTTTCTGAATAAGTCTATCGTGCGCTTTTCATCGGCATTCGCTTGCGCCGCTTGCGCTTTGGCGGCAACCAACGCTGCCGAGGCGGCGTTGTACGCGGCCAGTAAATCCCGGTCGTCTAATTTGGCTAATACTTGACCTTTTTTGACTTTATCGCCGGCGTATACCCGTACTTCCATCACCCGGGCGTTTAATTTAGGCGCAATTTTAGCGACGGTTCGAGACCTGACCGTCCCCTGCCACGACACGGCATCAGCCGCAGTCTGAGCAGTCACTTGCACGGTTTGCGCCCCCGCCGGTAAATTTTGTCCCGTACTTTCAACAGTGCCGGGCTCGACTTTGTCCGGCCCTCCCAGAAATCCTAAAGAAAACAAAATGATGAGCAACAAGCTGCCGATGGCCACCGACGGCATCAACCATTTATTTGACGAAAGCACTGAATTATTTTCTGACATAAGGTCTGATCCTGTGGACTTAATTCCAAAAGCCTGTAGCGAGCTTTAATTCCGCGTCCGCGCGTAGGGCATCATAACGTGCTGAAATATCACGTGTCTTAGCCTGATCGCGAGCCACTTCCGCTTCGATATACCGTGTCACGGTGACTACCCCGGCATGACGCTGCTCATTGACTAAACGCAAGGCTTCCTCCGCCGCTTCAACCGCGGTTGATGTGACCTGTTCCCGACTCAAGGCTTCAAGCAGCCTTAGCCGAGCTACTTTGACTTGACTTTCGACTTGTAATCGCATTTTTCGTGCGGCTTCGCGCGCAGCCGTTAATTCGTGTTCGGCTTTTTTGATCTTTTCTTGTGTTGCAAATCCGGAAAAGACATCGACTTCCACAATGACTCCGGCCGTCACATTATCCCGACTCGTGCTGTACGCCAGATTTGGACTATTAGAGCCGTATGCAACAAACGCATCCGCCTTTGGTAGATGTGCGGCTTCGGCTTCGTTTAGCCGTTGTTCCGCAATCGCGACGCGTTTTTCCGCCGCTTTTAATTCCGGATGCTGACTCAACGCCTGGTCCAATAAAGTATCAAACTCCGCCGGACTAAGCGGTAACGCTTGATCAACATTCTCAAGGACGACGAAATCTTGTCCGCTCGGCAAACCCAACAACGTTTTTAACATTGTTTTCGCCATTTCTATCGCATTGGCCGCTCGAATTTGAACATCCTTGGCCTCAGCCAATTGCACTTCTAACGATAGGACATCCGATTTCAGCAAGGTACCCTCGTCGAATCGGGCCTTACTCTGGTTCAGTTCGCTTTGCACCGCTTCGATCGATCGTAAGCTTAATTCATGAGCATCCTTCGCGGCCAAGTAGCCGTAAAAGGCACCCGTCACATTGTTGATCAAATGATGACGCGTTGCGGTCTTTTCCAATTCTGAGGTTTCGACACCCAGTTCAGCGGCCTGCTTTCGATAATAGTCCTGCCCCCCTCGAAACAAGGAATATAGGGCGGAAACTTCAGGGCGATAGTCATCGACGCCGCCGGGATGATTAAAGGCTTGGTTGGGATTCGGAACCGTCAAATCCAGCCGGCGTTGAGAAATAATCATCGAAAAAGCCCGGGCAGGATTATCGCTATGTAAATAGGATAAACTGGCTTTGACTTGCGGATAAAAACTAGCCAATGATTCGCCTAACTGCGCATCGGCCTGCTCTAAACGAGCCTGCATAATGGCCATATCCGGATTGTTCTCTAACGCATAATCAATTGCTTCTTGCAAGCTAAAGGTACCGGAATTGATATCCGCCACTGCGCCACCGCAACCGGCCGACAACAGCATAATAATCATAAGCTGTTTTAAATGAGTCCGCATAAGAGCACCAAACACCTGTATTTAAGAGTTTCCTAATATTCTAGCCTATCTCAATTCCCCTCGGCAATTTTTTGCTTTCATAATAACTGTAGCTTGCTTATAAAAACACGAACCGAACGAGAACAACAAAATCAATGCTTGAAATGTTCTATCAGCATGGTAACTTTACCGTTCTTGGCACATTTCTTAAACATAATAATAACTATGAGAGGACAATTCGCATGAGCATTGACGAAAACACAAACGAATCAGAAAACCAAAACAATACCGAGGAATCCGCCAGTTCCGAGTCTTTAGCGCCGGCAACCGAGGCAAGCTCTTCGGCAAAAAATGCTGCCGGCAATTTTCTTTCCACATTACTAGCACTTAAAGAATCCAATCCAAAAGTTTTTTTTGGCGGTATCGGCGCGGTTGTAGTGGTTTTACTGATTGTGATTATGTCCGGCGGTTCCGATAAAAAATTACCTGTATACCAGGCTAAAGCGCTTGTTCCAGGCCAAAGTTATGCCTTGAAAAACCCCAATTCCTATGACCCGAGTGCCACGGTACGCCTGGTTTCGGTTCCGGGATCAATGGCGGCTTACGACGATACTGAAGAAGCGGATCGTGAAGGCGGATGCAAACACATGCCGCAAAACACGCCTGTGAAATTGATTCAAACTCAAAATGATAGCACCGACAGAGATATGGTCTGGGCCGAAGTCGAGATGACCGGCAGCGGTGAATGCCAAGGGAAAAGAGGTTGGACTTCTTCTGTTAATCTACAATAATTTTCAATGAAATCTTGACACAGTAATATTTCGATTTATAATGGTCGGATCGAAAACAAAGCGGGAATAGCTCAGTTGGTAGAGCACAACCTTGCCAAGGTTGGGGTCGCGAGTTCGAGTCTCGTTTCCCGCTCCAAACTCAAAAAAGCCGCGTGATTTCGCGGCTTTTTTATTTAAGATTTGGCTGCGTAGCAAAGTGGTTATGCAGCGGCCTGCAAAGCCGTATACACCGGTTCGATTCCGGTCGCAGCCTCCATAAGTTGATTCAAACAGATTCAATAGAGTTCAGAAACCCGCAAGCTGTAAGGCTTAGCGGGTTTTTTATTGTTCAATGAAGTTCAACGGGGTTCGTTGCAATCCGGTGGCAACCGGGAGTAACAGACACAGCATGCAGAACCGCCCGCAAAAGCGACAAAGCCAAAGACGGCAGGCTTTCAAGCTGTTCGACGAAAAAGGCCTATTCCTACTCGTTAAGCCCACTTCGAGCGGCTGGGGCAAATGGTGGCGATTCAAATATCGCTTCGACGGCAAAGAAAAACTGCTCTCCATCGGAACCTATCCGGAAGTCGGCTTGGCACAAGCCAGAGAGAAACGAGACGAAGCCAGAAAATTGGTTGCCGCGATGATTGACCCCGGAGAAAACCGGAAAGCGGTAAAGGAAGCCCGGGCCGAAAGCACGGCAAACAGCTTCGAAGTGATTGCTAGGGAATGGAGACACAAAAAAGTAGAAACCTGGGGAAACAAAAATAATCGGCCCAAGCGCATGCTTGAGAGAAACGTATTCCCATGGCTGGGCAATAAACCGATTGCCGACATATTGCCAAAAGACATACTGGCATGCCTTCGCCGAGTCGAAGACAGAGGCACCATAGAAACCGCCCACCGAACATTGCAAATCTGCGGACAGGTATTCCGTTATGCCGTTGCAACTGCCCGTGTAGACCGAGATATCACCCAAGACCTAAAAGGTGCCCTACCCCCAGCCAAAGCCGAACACTTTGCCGCCATCACGGAACTGAACGAAGTAGCCGAACTCTTGCGAGCAATCGACAGTTACCAAGGATCATCAGTCTGCGCCTTAAAACTAGCGCCGCTAGTCTTCGTACGTCCCGGCGAACTGCGTCCGATGCAATGGCAAGATATCAACCAGGAAACTGCCGAATGGCGTTATCTAGTACTTAATTGCGTTATTAAGCGCTAATAATGTAATGTTGGAGGAATGTCACGAGTAGCCCCAAAAATTGAGTGTTCCGCGGAAGTGCGGGCGGAGTTAGAGCGACGTGCGGCAAGCCGTACGGAAGAAGCGCGAGTGGTCGAGCGAGCGAGGATGATTCTGGGCTGTCTGGATGGGGCGCAAATCCAAGAGGTTGCAGCGAAATGTCAAACCCGAGCCAACACGGTTATCAAGTGGCGAAATCGTTTCCTGACTCAGGGGCTTTTAGGGTTGTTGGACGAACCTCGACCCGGCGCACCGAGAATTTCCGACAGCGTGTCTTGGCAATTCTTGAGCTGCCACCGCCAAAGGGACAAGCCGTCTGGGATGGTCCCGTTGTGGCTAAGGCCCTGGATAGTTCGGTTTACGCCGTTTGGCGCGTGCTCCGTAAGGAAGGGATTTGTCTGCAACGACAACGATCCTGGTGCGTCAGTACTGACAAAGAATTTGCGGTCAAGGCGGCGGATATTGTCGGCTTATATTTGAGCCCACCCGAGAATGCCTTGGTCATCAGTGTCGACGAGAAACCCAGCATCCAAG
>NZ_JBSYXO010000035.1:0-44420 GCF_054172045.1 Methylomonas sp. MgM2
CAATGCTTTATAAGTTAATCTAGCGGCTGGCTCAGCGAATCAATGCGGATTGCGGGGGCGATAAAATCAACAGCCTGCTAAGACTATTTTGATAGTATCATTGCTTATAGTGCTACCAATACTTACATAGATACTTCCGAATTTTCTCCAGTTGCCTTATTTGATTTTTTATTTAGGTCGTAGTCGAACTTATCAATTGCTATACCTAAAATAATTAGCAACATATCGTTTTTATCTTCATTTGGAACAATCTCAGCGTTGTTATATTCATTGTTTTCAATTAAAGATTTTGCGCCATGTGCTTCGACTAAATATTGTTTGATTTTTTCTATAGGACAATAAATTTTATTATTAGATAGGCTATGAAATAGCATCTTTGAATATTTATCAATGTCTTTTATAGAGCATTTGTATGCAGACTTTGACATTCCGAAAATCAGCTTTATTAATGTGTCTCGTCTGAACGAGTTCTGGCATGAAGATCCTGGCTTGTAATTAAAAATACTGTTCCAACCAATAACACCTTGGTACTCACCAAGGTATTTATTTGTTATAGATAACATACGAATGGCTTCATAAATTTTCGACTCACAAAAATAGCCTGTTGCAAGTCCGCTTACGTAAACCAATCTTGATAATCGTATTTCTTTTATTGAAAATCCTTTTTTAATAGCTTTCTTTTCTGATTTCTGTATGTGATTTGAAAACTCTCCGCCGCGCTTTTCATGGCTTGATACAGCATCACTAAATATTGATTTGTATAGTGACTCTATAATTTTAATTTTTTCTTTATCGTTTTCAGTGAATGTCGATATTTCAGCTCGAATTTCTTGTTGAGTTTCAAGAATATTTTGTGAAAGTGCTTCTACAAATTCTTTCGAATCAATATCAAAAAATGCTTGAATTTGAGTTGTCAAAACTCACCCCGCTAAAAGTGAAAGCCGCCAAGAAAGGTTAACCGGAAACAGGTTAGCGATGCCTGCGTTCGCCCCGTCGGGCTATCCGGTCGAGTCGATTATAACCAAACGGCCAAGATGCAGGGTAGCTGGCATTGCCGGTTGGTTTGTTGTTCTATTTTCCACTTGCGTTTGGCTTGGTTTCCGGATAATTCTGCAACGATGCCGGAATGCTTTTGCCTGCGCTATGTGAGGGGATCGGTGATGTTTAGCAGATTAAAGAGATGGTATTTAGGCTTGCCCAGCAGACGGCAAGATCATGCGGTGGCCGCCATGATATTGGCCGCTTTATTCCTGCTTTCCAGCCCTCCCATTGCGCCTTACTTTTGGACGGTGTTTTGGCTGGCTAATATCCTGTTCTGGACCGGTGCCACCGTGGCTTTCGTCGTCGGCCTGTTCCTGTGGGCTGCGCTGCGTTAGGTGGTTTTAAGGTTATGCTTGATTTTGAAAAGCAAGTACATGTGAGCATAAGCTTACATCGAGTCAGGTCAGTCGCCCGGCCGGCCGGATCATCCATCGGAATCAGTTATAGACGGAAGAGCGATGACCGACAACCAGCACATGGACCTCCAGAATGCCGGCATCAATCGAATAAATCACGCGGTAGTCTCCAATGCGGATGCGCCAAAGGTCTGTAGGTCCGCGCAGTTTTTTGGCTCCATTCGGCAATGGGTTTTCTGCTAGCGATTGAATGGCATCTAGGATTCTGGTTTGAACGGTTTTTGGTAGTTTTAGGATTGATTTTTGGGCGCTGGGCTTGAGGATGATGTTATACGCCATGCTTGGCCCGAAATTCTTCTAGGCTAATACCGCCTTGTTCTTCCTTAGCGGCTTGGGCGGCTTTGATATCGTCCATTTCTTCCAGGTATTCGGATAGCAATTTGTCTAGAAATTGAATCGGGGTTTCGCCCGATGCGGATGCGGCATGTAATAGCAGCTCTTCGGTTGGTTGCGGTAGTTGAATCATGGCGTGTTGTGGTGTTCAATGACGTTCATCGATGTTCATTCTATATCATGTCGAGGGCTTTTCCTATTCGATGAGGGCACGCTATCAGCCCGGGTAAATCTTTGGTTATGGTGATGAGATTTAGCACCATAAAAGGCGTTCATCCGGATCAATCATTTGTTGTCGCCAGACCGCAGACGCTGTAGTTGTTTACGGCAGCGAGGGGAGCATGTCACCGCCATTTGAATGCCTTCGAATTGGGAGCCACACATAGGGCAACGGTGCATATAAAGACGACGGCTCCGAGAAGCTTTAATCACTCTATACCGGTCGGCATGTCGGCCCGGGTTATCTGTTTTGTTATGGGAGATGTGCTTGAAAGTCATATCGCCAATTCGTTCGTCATATAGTTTGATTGGTTTCATAGCTTGCCCTTATTTGTGTCAATCCCATGTTTCACGGGTGTTTCACCGGTCTGTGACAGCGAAAATACTGAAAATCATAATTTTCGATTAGGCAAAAGGCAAGGTTAAAAACAGTCCCAAACTAGGTCTAATTCTTCGCCATCCTCGGAAAATAAATCGTATTCGCCGTCGCCTTGCTTGACGACAAATCTCGCCGGCGGATCGTAAGTGTCGGCCATCTCTCGTAAAGCGTTTGGTAATGACGGGTCGTAGATATCGATCAATACGCCACCTTCTCCCAAATCGCCTTCACAGAAATCGCCTGCTTTGAGTTTGCTTTGTTCGTTCATGGCTTTTTCTTAAATACCCAGTGCACTAAAGCTTTTACAATTCAAGTCTCCAACCGTCAACCGGAATTCGCATGACTGTTTATTGCCCCAATTGCCACCAAAAAGCCCGCATCACCTCGCGCAACAATCTAAACGACGCCAAAACCGTTGCCGATCTGTATTGCCAGTGCAAAAATACCAAAGACTGCGGCGCCACGTTCGTGGCCACCATTGGTTTTAAGCACTACATCAACCCGCCGGCCGCGTCTACGCTCCAAATGGCCGCCAACCTGTTGAACACGCTCAGCAAGGCCGAACGTGACCAGCTGTTAAAGGGTAATCCAGTTTAGGTAGCTAATGCTACCTATCGCTTCGACTGTTAATGATGGCCTTGACGATCCCAAGAATGGGGACACCTACCAAGGCGATTGATACTGCGGGGTGCGCGCCAAAATAGGCGGTTGCTGATGCGGCGATAACGGCTGATATGGCAATCGTAAACCCTAGCCATTGGCCGCGCCGACTGTCTGGCGTCCAGTTTGGTGATTTCGTACTGAGCGGCTTCGGCTTCTCTGGCCTGGCGTGCGGCTTGTTCGGCCTCGGCCATTTTAAAGATGCGCTCAGCGCCGTTGTCTATGATGCTATTGAATTGTTCTAACGCGGCAGGCGGCGGTAGCGGCCCGCTCCAACCTAAAGCCGATACACGGGTATCTGTGTGGGTATTATTGGCGTCTGGCTTCTTCTTTTGCGGACTTTTCACGCTGTATTACCTTGGAAAAATCACCGCCTATTCTCACCCAGTCGCCGCGCATGTTGCCGCAGTCTTGATCTTTTGTGGATTTGATATTTGGAAAGTCCGGATATTTGACATTTGAATACAGTAAACCGGCTGAACTTAATCCGCCATTTTTGGAAAAATATCCGTACCTGCACGAAGCGCCATGTTTTTGGTGGTATTGGCGCGTCGCCAGCTTATGGAATATAAACGGCGTCGACGAGTTCGAAGTCTTCCGCGTAGAACAAATATTCCCCTTCGCCCAAGTCTGCCGCCCAGCGTACGGGCTTGGTAAATTTTTGACCGTGCTCTCTTAATGAGTCCGGCACTAGAAAAATAGTATTCGCAAAATATTGATCACTCCGGATACTACGATATAAGCCAGTATGGCTAAAAAGGCGAGAATGAATGCATCGTTTTTCGTCAATGCAATAAGTATGAAGGCAGCCAAGAGTAGTCGAAACGATGGTGGCATCATATTTTGTTCCTCTGCTCGATATAAGGTGGCATTTTACTATGCCTGGCGTGCTTGAAATTGGATGACCTGCGCTCCATTCTTGAGCGAATCCAGATAATCAGCCCATGCCTGCATCATCCGCCGGCGTTCGTTCAAATATTGCGCTCGATTATATGCCGCCCTCACCTGATCTTTCGGCATGTGGCATAGCTGCCGCTCGATCGCATCCGGAGACCAGCCCTGTTCATTAAGTAACGTCGATGCAGTGGTTCTGAAACCGTGGGCACTCATTTGGTCGCTTTGATATCCAAGCGTCTTTAATGCGGTGCGGATCGTGCCGTCTGACATAGGCCTACCGTCTCCACGACTGGACGGGAAAACATATTGGCCGTTACCGGTCAGCAGTTTGATGGATTCCAAAATTTCTACCGCCTGGCACGATAATGGGACTATGTGTTGCGTTTCTGTTTTGGTGACAAAGTAACGCCATTCCTTGGCTATCAAGTCAATGTCTTTCCACTCCATTTGCCGAATTTCGCCCGGCCGCTGAAATAGGTAAGGCGATAGCCTTAAAGCACATTGCACAACAAACGTGCCTTGATAGTGGGCTATGTCCCGAAGCAGTTGGCCGACTTCTTTCGGTTCGGTAATGGCTGCGTTGTGTTTCACTTTTTGTGCCGGTATTTGAGCGCCTACCGATTGTGCTGGGTCGTAGTCTGTATAGCCGTGAGCAATGGCATAGGCAAAGGCGCCGCTGATGTCGGCCCGCACCCGATGTGCCGTTTCCAGTTGGTTTTTGGTGATTAGCGGCCGCACGATAGCGAAGATATCCGGCGACTTTACTTCACCAATCGGCTTTTGGCCGATTGCCGGGAATGCATACAGTTCGAATCGGCGGAGTTTTTTTTGATGGGTAATGTCGCGGACAGTGTGAGCGGTCGACGCCAGCCATTCACGGGTGACATATTCAAAGCTGTTAATCAGCGGCAAACCGGCATCCAGGCGTTTTTCTTGTTCGACTGCATCTTGCTTGGCTGCCTTGTCGGCCTTTCGTGTTTCGCTGGGATCTATGCCGTTGGCCAATTGCTCGCGGGCGGCTTCGGCTTTACGACGTGCATTTTCCAGGGATGTTTCCGGATACGAACCAAAACCCAAACGGTTTTGCTTTCCGTTGAACCGGTAAATGAAGCGCCAAAGTTTGGAACCGTTGGATTTGACTAACAGTGACAGGCATTCGCCGTCATTGATGGTGTAGTCTTTGTCTTTAGGCTTGGCAGCCCTGTAGACCGTGTCTTTATTGAGATTTCTGGCCATAGAGTGACACCGAAAGTGATACGGAGTGATACGATTCGGCCATAATTTAGCGCGTATCACTAATCGTGTCACTGTTTTGGGTGTATGTCCCCATACCCCGTTGAACTTCTACGGACAATAAAAAACCCGCTAAGCCTTACGATTAGCGGGTTTTTAAATTTCTTTGAACTACTCCGAACGAGTAGATGGTACCGAGGGTCGGAATCGAACCGACACTCCCTCGCGGGAACCGGATTTTGAATCCGGCGCGTCTACCAGTTTCACCACCCCGGCAAAGAGATGCGCATTATAAGAAACAAAAATCACCTTGGCAAGCACTTTTTTACGTTTCAGATTAAGCAACCAGCACCACGGCCGCTTTAAGTTTTTTCATCGCATTCTGTTCCAATTGTCGAATACGTTCCGCTGAAACATTATAACGCTCAGCCAATTCGTGCAACGTTGCTTTATCTTCCGTTAGCCAACGGCTTGTTAGAATATCTCGGCTTCTATCGTCCAAACCTTCAATCGCTTCCATCAATGTTTCTTCCTTACGCCCTTGCCAATCGCTGTTTTCGAGTAATAACGCAGGGTCGGCATTATGCTGCTCCAGATAAGCAATCGGCGCCACGCTGTTATCTTCGCTATCGTTATCGGAAGGCTCTAAACTAATGTCGCGACCATCCAGGCGCCGTTCCATCTCGTAAACGGTTCTAACGTCGACGTCCAGATTTTCAGCAATCACTTCGGCATCGTTCGGCGTCAAATAACTCAAGTCTTTCTTGAATTTACGCAGATTAAAGAACAACTTACGCTGCGCCTTAGTCGTCGCCACTTTGACGATACGCCAATTTTTGATCACGTACTCGTGAATCTCGGCTTTGATCCAATGCACTGCAAACGACACCAAGCGTACGCCCATATCGGGATCGAATCGTTTGACCGCTTTCATCAACCCGATATTGCCTTCCTGAACGATATCGGCCATAGGCAAACCATAGCCGGCATAACCCCGAGCCACATGCGCCACGAAGCGAAGGTTGGACATGATCAATTCGCGCGCCGCGTTGAGATCGCCCTCGTCGCGGTAACGGACAGCTAAGTCGTACTCTTGCTCGGCAGTCAGTTTTGGCATTTGCGACACTACGCTTAAATAACTGTCGAATGTCCCAACTGATAAATTTACCGGCAACGCCAACATATTATTCATAGTCACCTCTACTTAGATGTAACAACTACATTGATTGGATTTTAGCACTCGTTAGCCAAGAGTGCTAATAATTTCAGAAAACAAACTGTCCATTAGGTATGCTTATACGGTAAAAGTTCGATTTTACCGACAATGGCACTCCTTCCGAAAACATGCCAAACTCGTTAGAATATTAAAAACGCGATCAGACGCCGCGCTCCTTCATTTTTCATTTTCCAATTTCAACATCGACACATGTCCAATAGCGAAAGCAACGTTCCAGCTAATTTTATTAGACACATCATTGCCGAAGATAAGGCTAACAACAAAAACGACGGTAAAGTTGCCACACGATTCCCGCCCGAACCGAACGGTTATTTGCATATTGGTCATGCCAAATCGATTTGTTTGAATTTCACGCTGGCGGAAGAAAACAACGGCACCTGTAACTTACGCTTCGACGACACCAATCCCGAAAAGGAAAGCGTCGAATATATGGAAGCCATAGAATACGACGTGGCATGGTTGGGCTTTAAATGGGCGGGCATCTACCACGCGTCCGATTATTTCGAAACGCTATACCAATGCGCGGCGCAATTGATCGAACAAGGCGACGCCTACGTCGACAGCTCCACGCCAGAACAAATGCGGGCAGACCGCGGCACCTTAACCGAAGCGGGCAAGGATAGTTCCGATCGCAACCGCACAATCGAAGAAAATCTGGATCTGTTCCGCCGCATGCGCGCCGGCGAGTTCGCCGACGGCCAATACGTATTGCGGGCTAAAATCGACATGGCCTCGCCCAACATCAACATGCGCGATCCGGTGATTTACCGCATCCGCCGCGTGCACCACCATCGTACCGGCGACGCCTGGTGCATTTATCCGATGTACGATTACACCCATTGCATTTCCGATGCACTGGAAGGCATCACCCATTCCATCTGTACCTTGGAATTCGAAGACCACCGGCCCTTGTACGATTGGGTCTTGGATAAACTGCAAACGCCTTGTCATCCGCAACAAATCGAGTTCGCGCGCTTGCAATTGGAATATACCATCGTCAGCAAGCGTAAATTACTGCAATTGGTCACCGAAAAACGCGTGTCGGGCTGGGACGACCCCCGCATGCCGACCATCTCCGGCATGCGCCGCGCCGGCGTGCCGCCGGAAGCGATTCGGGATTTTTGCGAGCGCATAGGCGTAACCAAAAAGAATTCCTGGATCGAAATGACGGCGTTGGAAAATTGCATTCGCGAACACCTAAACGAAAGCGCGAGCCGCGCCATGGCAGTATTGAGGCCGTTACGCGTCGTCATCGAAAACTGGGATGACGGCAAAACCGAAACCTATCGCATCGCCAACCACCCGCAGAAGCCGGAAATGGGTGTGCGCGAAGTGCCGTTTTCTAAAGTGGTGTTGATCGAGCAAGACGATTTTGCCGAAAATCCGCCGAAAGGTTTCAAGCGCTTGGTACCGGGCGGGGAAGTCCGTTTGCGCGGTTCCTACGTCATCAAATGCGATGAGGTCGTTAAAGACGCTGCGGGCAACGTCGTTGAATTGCGTTGCAGTTACGACCCGGACACTTTGGGCAAAAACCCGGAGGGCCGCAAAGTCAAAGGCGTCATCCATTGGGTATCCGAGCAACACGCGCTGCCGGCCGAAATCCGTTTGTACGATCGATTGTTCGCCCATCCGAATCCGGATACCTTGGACAATTTCCTCGACGCCTTGAACCCCGATTCCTTGGAAATATTGACCGATTGCCGGGTAGAAGCCAGCCTGGCGGGCGCCAGCCCCGACACCCGTTATCAATTCGAGCGCACCGGCTATTTTTGCGTCGATGCCATCGACAGCAAACCGGGTAAACTGGTCTTCAACCGCACCGTCACCTTACGTGACAGCTGGAGCCAATAGGAGTCTAACCATGTCGTTTTCCAACAGCCTGATTCAACGCCTGCGCCAAATCAGCGGGCTTAAGTTGGAAAACCCGCGGCTAAACGTCATCGGCGGCGGCGATATCAATGCCGCCTATCGTTTGAAATGCGACGACGCCGATTGGTTCGTCAAAACCAACCGCGTCTCTTTGGCTCACATGTTTGCCGCCGAAGCCGCCGGGCTAGACGAGTTAGCCGGTTTAGGACAAGTCAGAATTCCGAAAGTCATAGACCACGGCCTATGTGGCGGCCAAGCCTATCTGGTACTCGAATACATCGAGCTGACCGGTCTGCGCGGCAGCAGCGGCCTTTTCGGAGAAAAGTTAGCCAGGCTGCACCGCCAAACTCAACCGTTTTTCGGTTGGCATATCGACAACACCATCGGTTCCACGCCGCAGCACAACGCCCGCAACGACGATTGGACCGGCTTTTGGCAACAGCAACGGCTCGGAAAACAATTGGAATTCGCCGCGGACAAGGGTTATACCGGCAGCCTGCAGCGCAGCGGCGAAAAGCTGCTCGAACGAATCCCGGCCTTTTTCAGCGATTACCGCCCTCACCCATCCTTGCTGCACGGCGACCTCTGGGGCGGCAACGCCTCGGCCGATGAATCCGGTAACCCGGTCATATTCGATCCTGCCTGTTATTACGGCGACCGCGAAGCCGATATCGCAATGACGGAATTGTTCGGCGGTTTCGGAGCGGATTTTTATGCAGCCTATCGAAGCGAATATCCCTTAGACACCGGCTATAAAACTCGCAAGACTCTCTATAATCTTTATCACATCATTAACCATCTTAACTTGTTCGGCGGCGGTTATCGGCAGCAAGCTGAAAACATGATTGAACGTTTGTTGGCTGAATTGCGTTAGGCATACACGGCTAAATTCGAATTTAATCGTTGCAATGTGCGACGCAGTGGCACGAAACCGAAGGCGGCCATTGCGTCTGATCAGTAACAAGTGGAACGAAAGCACGTGACTTTCTTCTAAATGACAGACGCTGCTGCTTCGGCCGAATTTGGTTGATAGACAAAGCATCGCAGTACGCATTCGCAATTGATCACAAGTGCAGGCGGAGGTCCGTATGAACAAACACAGCACGACCGAAATAGCAAACACCGCACAAAACTACACATGTCCGATGCATCCCGACGTGCTACAAAATGCGCCGGGCATTTGCCGGATATGCGGGATGGAATTGGCACCCGTCGTTGATCCGACCCCCGGCACCGGGACTGAATATACCTGCCCGATGCATCCCGAAGTCGTACAAAAGCATCCGGGACATTGCCCCAAATGCGGCATGGCGCTGGAACCAAAAACAGTAAAAGGTCCGGACCAAGGCAGCGAACAATCGGATATGAGCCGCCGATTTTGGCTTTGCGCATGTTTAACGCTACCCGTATTCGTACTGGCCATGTTCGCCGATATGTTTCCGGCTCGGTTGCCTGAGTGGCTATCGATGCGAAGCCTACAATGGATCGAGTCTTTGTTGGCGACGCCGGTGGTGTGGTGGGGCGGCTGGCCTTTTTTCGTGCGAGGCTGGCAATCGATTCATAATCGAAATCCGAATATGTTCACGCTGATTACCTTAGGCGTACTGGTGGCCTGGACATACAGTGTGGTGGCCTTGATATTGCCTAACTTATTTCCGCCTGTCATGCGCATGCCAAACGGTCTGGTTGCGGTTTACTTTGAAGCCGCGTCGGTGATTACTACCCTAGTGTTGCTTGGACAAGTTCTGGAACTGCATGCCCGGTCCAAAACCAATGCCGCGATCCGGATGTTGTTGGAATTGGCCCCTAAAACGGCACGGCTAGTCAAAGACAACGGTACGGAAGAAGACATTCCATTGGAACACGTAAAAGTTGGAGATACGCTACGCATACGCCCTGGAGAAAAAGTGCCGGTCGACGGCAAAATCATTAGTGGTGAAAGCCATGTAGACGAATCCATGGTCACAGGCGAACCTATTCCAAACCTGAAAATGCCTAATGACTCGGTGATCGGCGCCACCATCAACGGCACAGGCAGTCTGCTGATGCGAGCCGACAAAGTCGGTTCGGATACCGTATTGGCCCAAATCATTGATATGGTCGCTAAAGCACAGCGCTCAAAAGCCCCGATGCAGCGATTGGCTGACCGAGTAGCCGCCTACTTTGTGCCCAGCGTCATTCTGGTCGCCCTGATCACATTCGCAATTTGGCTCCTGATCGGCCCGGAGCCCAGGCTGACATATGCCATCGTCAATGCGGTATCCGTTTTAATCATCGCTTGTCCTTGCGCACTGGGCCTAGCGACACCCTTATCCATTATGGTGGGTACCGGCCGTGGCGCAACCACAGGCATTTTGATCAAGAATGCCGAATCCCTGGAACTCATGGAAAAAGTCGACACCTTGGTAGTGGATAAGACCGGCACACTGACGGAAGGCAAGCCGCAGCTGGTAAAGGTAGTCTCGGTATCGGATTTCGCAGAAACTGAAATATTGCGCCTGGCTGCTAGTTTGGAACAGGCCAGCGAACACCCTTTGGGCGATGCCGTGATCAAAGGCGCGAAAATGAGCGAACTCGAATTGATCGAGCCTTTACAGTTTCGCTCGTACACCGGCGAAGGCGTCATAGGTGAAGTCGACGGCCGTACCGTCGTATCCGGAAATACTAAATTGTTCGAAAGACTGAACATTTCGACGGAAAAATTATTCCGGCAATCCGAAATACTGCGGACTAAAGGCATTACCGTGATGATGATTGCGATAGACGGGCAAGCGGCCGGCCTCATCGGCGTCGCCGACCCGATCAAGGACACGACGGTGAACGCGATTAACGAATTACATGCGGACGGCATCAAAATCGTCATGTTAACCGGCGATAATCAGCTAACTGCTTTGGCCGTCGCCAACCAATTGGCAATCGACTCGATACATGCCGAAGTGTTGCCCGAACAAAAGGTCGAAATTATCGAACAACTCCAATCCAAAGGCCGATTCGTCGCGATGGCCGGCGACGGTATTAACGACGCTCCGGCCCTGGCTCGGGCTCATATCGGCATTGCCATGGGTACCGGAACGGACGTCGCGATGGAAAGCGCGGGCATTACATTGGTCAAAGGCGACTTATTGGGCATTGCAAAATCGATACGCCTCAGTCGGGCGACCATGCGCAATATTCGCGAAAATCTTTTTTTCGCATTTTTCTATAACGGCGCCGGCATACCGATAGCAGCCGGCCTGCTCTATCCATTGTTCGGCATTTTGCTGTCGCCTATGCTCGCCGCCGCCGCGATGAGTTTTAGCTCGGTATCGGTGATCTTGAATGCACTGAGACTAAGACATTTAAAGTTGTAACGAATTTTGCCGGCGCGCGAATCGGCCCCGAAAACGATAGCATCAACGTTACGAAGCAACACCAATGCAAGGATTGTCGTAACCTGCCGATTTACCGCTACGGTCGCCACTCCAACTGGCAAACCCGGCTACGAAATCGATGCGCTCGATGGTGCCTTGGCATAAATGGTGACAGGCGGCGAGCCGACACGAATCGCCGCTGTGTCGCCTAACCGGATTTGGGAATTATTACCGGTAAAGTTGTCGATATATCTTCCGTTGTTTTTCAGTCTAGAAGGAGCGATTCATGCAAAAGAACAAGATCATTTGGCTAATCCTGATAGCGATCATGGCTTTTTTCCTATTCGGCGGCCCCGAGACCTTGAGTCTCGACAATATCCGCGAACATAGGCTGGCATTGACCGAGTTTACCGATAGACATTACGTCGCGATGTTGTTCGCTTGCGGTATGGCTTACAGTCTGTCCACGGCCTTAAGTCTGCCCGGCGGCACCGTACTATCGTTACTTCTCGGTTTTTTGTTCGGGCGTTGGGCCGGTACCGTGTTAATCGTGGTCTCCGCGACGATAGGCGCCGGCGCGGTATTTTGGTTGGCGCGGTATTTGTTTGCGGACTGGGCGACAGAACGCTTAAAAAGCAGCGCCTTGTCGCAAAAAATACTGGATGGCTTTCAGTCGGACGCCTTCAATTACCTGTTATTCTTGCGGCTGGTACCATTATTTCCTTTCTGGCTGGTCAACATAGCGCCCGCTTTCACCTCGGTATCGATGCGCACCTATTTGCTCACGACTTTTATCGGCATCATTCCGGGTAGCTTCATTTTTGCCAATCTGGGCCAATCGTTAGGCAGAATCGAGCGCCTCGATCAACTGCTTTCCGGCGAAACCATACTGGCACTCACGCTTTTAGGCTTTTTATCTTTGATGCCGATAGTGTCGAAACGTCTGCAACCCGCTTCCAGCGATGAATAACAGCTCCTACGATTGCCCAGGCTCGGATCAAGCCGCATTTTTAGCAAGAAATAGCCGCTGGAAATTGATATCGGTCCTTTTGCTCGCACTGGTACAAATGCCGTTGCCAGCAGATGAAAGCCGCTTAGCCATCGGCGACTTCAGCCATGATAATCTGGCGGATTGGGAAAGCAAACGTTTCAAGGCGGAAACGTCGTACGCATTATATAAGCTCGACGGCACGACGGTTTTGCGGGCCGAAAGCCGAGATGCCGCTTCCGGCCTATTCAAGGAACAACGGATAGACTTAAAGCAAACACCGTGGCTAAACTGGTCATGGCGCATCGAAAACCGCTTACCCGGATTGGACGAACAAAGCAAGAGCGGCGACGATTACGCCGCCCGCATTTACGTCGTCGTCAGCGGCGGCTGGGCGTTTTGGCGGACCCGCGCCATCAATTACGTCTGGGCTGGTAACTCGGCTCAAAACCAAGTCTGGCCCAACGCCTTTGCCGGCCGCCATGCGATGATGTTGGCCGTGCGGGGACCGGAAGCACCTTTGAATACCTGGCGGCACGAAAAACGTAACGTCTTGGCCGATCTTAAAAACCTGCTCGGAGAAGATATCCGCTACATCGATGCCGTCGCCTTGATGACCGACACCGATAACAGCAATAGCCGGGTTTTGGCATACTACGGCGACATTTGGTTTTCCAAGGATTGAGCATGCATGACACCAAACCGTTATTGATCGAAAGCGACTTTCCGGCCATATTCCGTAAAGCGCTGGAAGTGCTGCAAATCAACCTGGGTTATCTTTGCAACCTAAGCTGTGTGCATTGCCACGTCAACGCCGGGCCCAAACGTACCGAACTGATGAGCAATCAAACGCTACGGCAAGTGATGCGTTTTGCCGAAACCGCGGACATTCGAACCCTGGATTTGACCGGAGGCGCGCCGGAAATGCATCCGCGCTTTCGTGAACTGGTGGCCGAGGCGCGCGGCAAGGGCATAAGCGTCATCGATCGCTGCAATCTGACGATATTGGAGGAACCCGATTATGCCGGAATGGCCGAGTTTCTGGCTGAAAAGCAAGTCGAAATCATCGCTTCCCTACCCTGCTATCTGGAACAAAACGTCGACAAACAGCGCGGCAAAGGCGTATTCAATGCCAGTATCGCCGCATTGAGAAAATTGAATGCACTGGGTTATGGCCGGCCACACGGTCAATTAAAACTGAACCTGGTATTCAACCCGCAAGGCGCCGTATTGCCGCCGGATCAACAGCAGCTGGAACTAACCTACAAACAACATTTACGGCAAGATTACGGCATTGTATTTAACAAACTCTACGCGCTTGCCAACATGCCCATCCAACGTTTCGGCAGTCTATTGGTCAGCCAAGGCCGGCTCGGCCAGTATTTAACCTTACTACACGACAGCTTCAACGCCGACAACCTGGAACACCTGATGTGCCGCAGCACCCTCAGCATCGATTGGCAAGGTTACGTCTACGATTGCGATTTCAACCAAATGTTGGCAATGCCGTTAGCGGCCGGCAACAGGCGGCATATTTCCGAGTTGTCGCCGGCCGACTTGACCGGCGCGCCGATTGCGACGGCGGCGCACTGTTACGGCTGTACCGCGGGCCAGGGCAGCAGTTGCGGCGGCGCGCTGGAAAAACAAGCTTCATGAAGCCCAAGATCAGCATCGTCCTACCGGTGCTAAACGAGACCTATCAGCTCAACCGCATACTTCCGGCTTTACAAGCCTTGCGTCCGCTATGCGAACTCATCCTCGTCGACGGCGGCAGCAGCGAGGGTTATCCCGCCTTCGCCGAAACCATGGTCGATCAACTGCTCGTTTCGGAAAAAGGGCGCGCCCGGCAAATGAACGCCGGTGCCGGCAAGGCGCACGGGAATATCCTATTGTTTCTGCATGCCGATACATTATTGCCGGAGCAAGCCGTTCATCGAATACTGACAGCGGTCGAACGCGGCTACCGTTGGGGACGTTTCGACGTTCGATTCGACAATCGCCAAGCCATTTATCGACTCATCGCTTTCATGATGAACCGGCGCTCGCGTCTGACGGGCATCGCCACCGGCGATCAGGGACTCTTCGTAACCCGCGAGGTATTTGCCGCGGTCGGCGGCTTCCCCGAAATCGCCCTGATGGAAGACATCGCCATCAGCGACCGTCTGAAAAAAATAGGCAAACCATGCTGTTTGCACGACAAAGTCACCACCTCCGCCCGGCGCTGGCAAAATCACGGCGTGTTGAAAACCGTGTTGCTGATGTGGCGGTTGCGCTTGGCGTATTTTTTCGGCGCGGACCCTGATAAGCTGGCTGCCCGTTATTACCGGAGTTAACCATGGAAGCACTTTTACGTTTCGGCGTTTTTTTATTGATTCTAGCCATCATGGCAGGCTGGGAAATGTTTAGCCCCAAGCGTTCCTTGAGTCAAAAACGCCTACAGCGCTGGCCGATTAATCTGGGACTCGCCGCCTTGAATGTCGCGGTCATGCGTATCAGCATAGGCGCCGCAGCATGGCTGGCGGCAAGCTGGTCGGCCGAACACCGTCTTGGATTGTTCAATCTGGTAGCGGGGCCGGCTTGGCTCAGCGTATTGCTCAGCCTGCTGTTATTAGACCTTGCCATCTACGCCCAGCATATTGCGGCCCATCGTTGGCGCTGGTTCTGGCGCATGCATCAGGTCCATCACACCGACCTGGATTTCGACACCACCACGGCGATACGCTTCCATCCGCTTGAAATCATGCTGTCCATGTTATACAAAACCGTTCTGGTCGTTTTGCTTGGGGTGGCGCCGGCGACGGTCATCGCCTTCGAAATGATCCTAAACGGCTGCGCCTTATTCAACCACGGCAATGTTTATCTGCCTGAACGACTCGAACGCCGATTACGTTATCTACTGGTAACGCCTGACATGCATCGTATACACCATTCCAGCTTTCAACCGGAAACCGACAGTAATTACGGTTTTTCGATATCGTGCTGGGACAGATTGTTCAAAACCTACTGCGCCGAGTCCCGCCAGCCTCAGACCGAAATGCCGATCGGCTTAAAGGATTTTCGCGATATAAGCGAACTGGGCCTTATTCATATGCTCACCTTACCGTTCGAACCTCTGCGTAAGCGGTGACATGCAATATCAGTTTTCCGACAGCGTATTACTGGTCTTCTGCAAGGCGCCGGTAAGGGGTCAAGTCAAAACCCGATTGCAGCCGGCATTGAGCGCCGAACAAGCCGTTTCGGCGCATATCCGGTTGACCGAGCTGACGCTGGCCCGGGCCTTCGAAGCACCCTTATGCCAGGTCCGGCTCTATTGCTCACCCGATACCGAACACCCTTTCTTCAAACAATGCGCTCGGGATTATCCTCTGACCCTTGCCGCCCAGCACGGTAACGATCTCGGCGAAAGAATGCTGCATGCGTTTAGCGACGCGCTTTCAATAGGCCGTCACGCCATCTTGACCGGTTGCGATTGCCCGAGTCTGAGTGCCGGCGACTTGCGTTCGGCGCTGTTGGCTTTGAAAAACGGGTGCGACGCGGTGTTCGCACCGGCTGCGGACGGTGGTTATGTTTTAGTCGGTCTGAACGAGCCGCAGCCGACTTTGTTCCGAAACATGGTCTGGGGAAACCAAAACGTGATGACCGAAACCCGGATCAGAGCTTCTCGGGCAAAACTAAAGGTTTACGAATTACCGGAACAATGGGATGTTGACGATTTCGAAGGCTGGCGGCGGTATCTGGATGTGGCAACCTGCAGTCAAAATCCCACATACCGGTAATCAGCGCTATTTTTAACCGGAATTAATGGCAACTGACGAGCGTTCAAACCGATATTATTTGCACCTGAGATGGGATGAAAAAAATGGAGTCCAAAATACGCCGCATTTTTGCACGCTGTTTTTTTGCTTTATACGGTGCAATATTGGCGTATGCCCGACAAACGCAGCGCTCATGCCTTTTTGGCGCAATGGTGCGCCGAAGTCAATGCCGCCAACATCCCGGCATTCCAAGCCTTTGCCAAAACCGTTATTTCGCATTGGAACGGAATTGTTCACTTCGTCGAATCTCGTCTGACCAACGGCATTCTTGAAGGCATCAATCACAAGGTTCAACTCGCTAAACGACGAGCCAGAGGCTATCGAAATATCGATAATTTCAGCAATATGATCTACTTCTTATGCGGTAAGCTTCAGTTTACTTACCCACGGTATTTCACATAGAGCCACAAACATTTGTCCGATTTATCTACGCAAATCGAAGCTGCGATCCCGATTAATATGCTTTACCTTGAGATATTTGCAAATAATATCGATATAAAAAAGGGATTTTATACAATTTTTCTGTTTTTGCAGGCTTTAATTCAAAGAAACCTATTTCAGATAAATAACTTGCAATTTCTTCGCATCTTTTTTCATCAACACTCCATAATCTAGATAATGTTTTTAAATTATGTTCAGCTTTAGAGTTTTCCAAAGCCATAACATAGATCTTTAAATCAGGATGTTCAGCGAATATAGTCTGTTCAGTTCTGACTTTTGAAACTTCATTAGTAGCATTTTTGATAGCTTGTCGACTAATTAGATTAGGGCTCTCTATGTTATGATTTCCTATATTCTGCTCTTTTCTCTCGTTAGCTATAGCTTCGTTGTAAAAATGGATTAGCTCACGAGGGGCTATGTTGCTTAAACCATCTTTAACTCTACTTTTAATCCAATTAAAGGTATCTGACTGCCGCTCTCCAGCCTCAACTTGTTTAGGAAATAATTGGTAATAGAATTCTTCTTGTCGAGTGTAATCACTTAATATTTCATCTTTATCAACGTTGTATCTCTCCAATAACTTATTATTATCTAAACTCCTAGATATAATAAGATTTTTTAAATTCCTATCTGACCATGAAATTGTAGTTGATCTAGTAATGTGACTAGCCTCGCGAAAACCCTCATTTGTGATTCTTTTCCATATATCATCTCGTAGAAATATTTTGAGTCTGATATTTGTATACTCTTCAATGTCTCTATATACCTTAAATAATGCCCTCAGTGCGTTTTTCTCAAGATCTAATGACTCATCAAATGCAACATCAAGTCTGTCAAACAAAACCCATATATTTATTTGAATTTTTTTAAGGTAAACGTTTAACTTCTCTATAAGCTCATCAACTGAGGCATAACCTTTCTTTTCAAGTTCATCCGAAGGTGTGCGAAAAGTTATTTTTCCAGTAATGCCGTCTGGGGTAACCCTGCCTTCAACCGACTCTACATCAATAAGTCTTTTTGCAAAACGCAAAGCCTTGTTAACTAATTTTTGTAAAGTATTTTGATCATCAATTAACCCAGCCTCTCTCAATTTATTCATCACAAATTCAGCCTCGTCATTGCACAGGTCATTTTCAAGCAATTTATTGACAATCAGCTGACAAACGTATATTTTCCAAAGAGTTATGAATTCATTTTCGCTAGTCGGAGGTTCACTAGTTATGTCTGAGAAAACTGTTTTACCAGTTGGTTTTTCAGCAGAAATTAAAATAATATTTTTATCGGTGAATAAATTATCTTGGTTTAAAAGCAAAGTATAAAGCGCACTTTTACCAGAACCTTTAGGACCAAATACGACATCTACTTCACCATTCTTTAATGACTCCCATTGTTCTGTTTTTACAAAGTAAGTAGCTAATTTGTCTGCCTCATTCTCAGCAACACGGTCTCCAAAAGATATTCCTTGTAAGTCCATAATTTCCCCTAGCGGTTCTTGTGAATAGCAACCTATTGGCCAGCATAGCCGATAGGCTGGATTAGTTTTTTCCCGTTATGCCGCGCCGAGCACCGGAGGGTTTGAGCGGACTAGCCCGTTAGGGGCGATGCAGGGATGCATCGCGTTTTTCGTGGGGCTGGGAAGCCCCTTCGGAAAATCCTGTTTAAATCCTTCGGCGCGCAGGACAAATCGGCAGGATAGCCGATTTGCATGCATCGCACCCGTAGGGCGAGGCACATGGATGTGCCGAGTGAGTCACGCGGCATCCGGGTCGCCTTTTCTTGGGATACTTTCTTTTGGCGATGCAAAAGAAAGTATCCTCGGCCGTCGGTCCGAGAACCGACTTCAAATCAATCCGTCGCGATAGCGACACTGCTTATGCCGGAAAAGCCTAACGGCTTATTCCGACCTACATTTTCGACAAAGCCGGATCAAAAGGCACCCTAGCCTTTTAACTTCGCCACCAGCATCTTATTCACTTCCCCGGGATTCGCCTTGCCCTGAGTCGCTTTCATGACCTGGCCGACCAAGGCCATCAGCGCCTTATCCTTGCCGGCCAAGTACTGTTCGACCGGAACCGGATTCTTAGCGATCACTTCGTCGACGATGGCTTCGATCGCGCCGGTGTCGGTGATCTGCTTCAAGCCTTCGGTTTCGATGATTTCATCGGCCGTCGCCGCGCTGTTCCACAATTTGTCGAACACCTGTTTGGCGATCTTGCCGGAGATGGTGTTGTCGGCGACACGCTTCAACAAGCCGGCCAATCGGCCTGCATCGACCGGACAATCGCCGATTTCCAGGCCGGCCTTGTTCAACGCGCCCAGCACGTCGCCGGTCATCCAATTGGCGGCCAATTTGGCTTCACCGCCGGATTCGGCGACGACTTTTTCGTAAAAGTCGGCCAGTTCGCGCGAAGAAGTCAAGGTCGCCGCGCTTTCGCCGTCCATGCCGTATTGGGCTATGAAACGGCTTTTCTTGGCGTCCGGCAATTCGGGTAAGGTTGCACGAATTTCATCTTTCAGCGATTCTTCGATTTCCACCGGCAGTAAATCCGGATCGGGGAAATAGCGGTAGTCGTTGGCTTCTTCCTTGCTGCGCATCGAACGGGTTTCGTCCTTGTTAGCGTCGTACAAACGGGTTTCCTGCACGATTTTGCCGCCGCCTTCCAGTATGTCTATATGGCGTTCGATTTCGTAGTTGATGGCTTTTTCGACGAAACGGAAGGAGTTGATGTTTTTAATCTCGGTACGGGTACCGAATTCTGCTTGGCCTTTAGGGCGCACAGAAACGTTGGCATCGCAGCGGAACGAACCTTCCTGCATGTTGCCGTCGCAGATTTCCAGATACCGCACCAGTTCGTGCAGCTTGCGCATGTAGGCCACGGCTTCCTTGGCCGAACGCATGTCCGGTTCGGAAACGATTTCAAGCAACGGCGTACCGGCGCGGTTCAGGTCTATGCCGGTCAGGCCGTGAAAGTCTTCGTGCAAGGATTTGCCGGCATCTTCTTCCAAATGCGCACGGGTAATGCCGACGCGCTTGGTTTCGCCGTCGACATCGATATCCAGATGGCCGTTGCCGACGATGGGCAGTTCGTACTGGCTGATTTGATAACCTTTCGGCAGATCCGGATAGAAATAGTTTTTACGGGCGAACACCGAATGCGGCGCAATCTCGGCATCGATGGCCAAACCGAATGTCACGGCCTTGCGCACGGCCTCCTTGTTCAAGACCGGCAACACGCCCGGCAAGCCCAAGTCGACCGCGCAGGCCTGGGTATTGGGTTCCGCGCCGTAAGCGGTCGATGCGCCGGAAAAGATTTTCGATTTAGTGGAAAGTTGGGTATGAATTTCCAAGCCTATGACGGCTTCCCATTGTGAGTTCATGCTGTATTTCCTTTGTTATTCGGAAAATGAGGCTTATTCAAAACCTTTAGGTATTTGTCGATGCCAATCCGTCACCTGCTGGTAACGGTGGCCGATGTTCAATAATTTGGATTCGCAGAAATAATCGCCGATGACTTGCAAACCGACCGGCAGACCGCCGACGAAACCGGCCGGAATCGACATCGCCGGCAAGCCGGCCAGGTTGATCGCAATCGTATAGATATCCTCCAAATACATTTGCACCGGATCGCTGGTTTTTTCGCCGATGCGGAACGCGGTGGACGGCGAGACCGGCCCCATCAACACGTCGACTTCGGACAAGGCCCGCTTGAAATCGTCGCTGATCAGACGGCGCACCTGTTGCGCTTTCAAGTAATAGGCGTCGTAGTAACCGGCCGACAGCGCATAAGTCCCCATCAGAATACGGCGCTTGACTTCGGCGCCGAAGGCTTCGCCGCGCGAGCGCGTGTAAAGATCGGTCAAATCGGCCGGATTTTCGCAGCGGTAGCCGAAACGCACGCCGTCGTAGCGCGACAGATTGGAGGAGCATTCGGCCGAGGCGATCACGTAATAGGCCGGGATCGCCAGCTTCAGATTCGGCATCGAAACTTCCTTGATTTGGGCGCCCAATTTTTCGTACTCGGCTACGGCGGCGTGAATCGCCGCTCCGATATTGTCGTCCAATTCATCGCTGAAGAATTCCTTGGGCAAGCCGATTTTCAAGCCGTTGAGATCGCCGTTCAGGCTTGCACTGTAATCGGGAACCGGCCGATCGACGCTGGTCGAATCTTTGGAATCGAAGCCCGCCATGACTTGCAGCAGCAAAGCGGCATCTGCGGCGTTACGCGCCATCGGCCCGCCCTGGTCCAAACTCGATGCGTACGCGATCATGCCGTACCGGGATACCCGACCGTAGGTCGGTTTCAAGCCGGTGATGCCGCACAAAGCCGCCGGCTGCCGAATCGAACCGCCGGTATCGGTGCCGGTGGCGGCCGGCGTTAAACGCGCCGCCACTGCGACAGCAGAGCCGCCGGACGAACCGCCCGGCACGCAGTCGGTATCCCACGGATTACGCGCCGGACCGTAGTAACTGGTTTCGTTGGACGACCCCATCGCAAACTCGTCCATGTTCAATTTGCCCAGCATCACCGCGCCGGACTCGTTGAATTTCTCGACCACGGTCGCATCGTAAGGTGCGATGAAATTGTCCAGCATTTTGGAACCGCAACTGGTTTTGGTACCCAGGGTACAGAAAATATCCTTCTGCGCAATAGGTATGCCGGTCAAGGCGGAAGCATTGCCTGCAGACAAGCTCCGATCCGCCGCTTGCGCTTGCTGAAGAGCGCGTTCCTCGCTGACGGTGATGAAGGCATTCAAGTCTTGGTGTTGACGAATACGATTCAAGAACACCTGCGTCAACTCGACACTGGAATAGTCTTTACTGTGCAGCCCTGCTGCCAGTTCGGTCAGGGTTTTGTTATACATAATCTTTATTTATTCGATAACTTTAGGAACCAAATACAATCCCGCTTCGGTTTGCGGCGCGATGCTTTGGAAATGTTCACGCTGGTTGCTTTCGGTGATTTGATCATCGCGCAGACGCTGCATTTGGTCTAACGGATGGGCCATCGGCGTTACGCCCGCGGTGTCGGCCTGGCCCATTTGCGTCATTAAATCCAGGATATTTGACAAATCATTGGCGTAACCGTTTATCTGTTGTTCGTCTATGCCCAACCTGGCAAGGTAGGCGATTTTTTTTACGTCACTAGCCGTCAACGACATCATTCAAGCTCCATGTTAATTAATCCAAATATAATACTTTATATCTTGCTCTACTGCCCGCTTGATTGTTAAAGTATGGGGATTTCTGTGCGCTTTGGTGTAAACATGTTCAAACGAATTCGGGGCCTATTTTCTAACGATTTATCTATCGACCTAGGTACGGCAAACACGCTGATTTACGTGCCTGGCCAAGGTATCGTCCTCAACGAGCCATCCGTAGTCGCTATTAAAGAAGACAAAGTACGCGGACAAAAAACCATCGCGGCCGTTGGCGCGGAAGCCAAAAGCATGTTGGGCCGCACGCCTGGCAATATCACGGCAATACGTCCTTTGAAAGACGGCGTGATTGCCGATTTTGCCGTCACCGAGCGCATGCTGCGCTACTTCATCAAAAAAGTACATGAAAACAAGTTGTTGCGCCCCAGTCCGCGCATTTTGATATGCGTGCCGTGCGGTTCGACGCAGGTGGAAAGGCGCGCCATTCGCGAATCGGCGGCGATGGCGGGCGCCCGCGAGGTGTATTTGATCGAAGAACCCATGTCGGCGGCAGTCGGCGCCGGTCTGCCGGTCGATACCGCTCACGGCTCCATGGTGCTGGACATCGGCGGCGGCACATCCGAGGTCGCCGTCATTTCGTTGAACGGCATCGTTTATTCGGCGTCGGTCAGGATAGGCGGCGACCGCTTCGACGATGCGATCATCAGTTATGTGCGTAGAAATTACGGCACGCTTATCGGCGAAGCCACCGCCGAAAAAATCAAACATCAAATCGGGGCGGCCTATCCGGGTAACGAAGTCATGGAAATACAAGTGACCGGCCGCAATCTGGCCGAAGGCGTTCCGCGCAGTTTTTCGCTGAACAGCAACGAGATTCTGGAGGCTCTGCAGGAACCTCTATCCGGTATCGTCAGTTCCGTCAAAGTCGCATTGGAACAGACACCGCCCGAATTAGGCGCCGACGTGGCCAGCCGCGGCATCGTGTTAACCGGCGGCGGCGCCTTGTTAAAAGACATAGACCGCCTGATCGCCGAAGAAACGGGGCTGCCGGTGCATATTGCCGACGATCCTCTGACCTGCGTGGCCAGAGGCGGTGGCATGGTATTGGAAATGCTCGATAAAAAAGGAGCGTCGGCGTTCTCACTGGAATAGATTTAGTCCTCTCAATCAGTACGCCAAATCTGTAAAATAAAGGCAGCTCGATGGTTGAGTTGTCTTTTTTTATGCATCAATCTTTATGGAGCCGCAACGACATCCGGAAATTTGTTGCTATGTTTAGTGTTAATTTAGATTCGTCGACACACCCTTAAGTCGTTACATTCTTTTTAGAGGTTTTGCCATAAAACTGTTATTTGCCCAAGGCCCATCGCTAAACACCAGGCTATTAGTAGCGGTAATAGTTTCGATCACATTGTTGGTCGCCGATTTTCGGACACACTATTTGAATCGAGTGCGTTCCATCCTGTCGTTCGTTACCTATCCGCTGCAAGTCATCGCCAGTTTTCCGGTCGATAGCGTCAGAGCGTTTTCCGAAACGGTGACTTCGTACGTCGAACTGCAAAAAGAAAATCAGCGATTGAAGGACATACAATTCATTAACAATGCCAAGCTTTTGAAGCTAGCCGCCTTAGAACGGGAAAACATTCGCCTAAGGATGCTGTTGGAAAACTCATTCCAATTAGGCGAACAAGTCCTGATCGCCGAATTGCTGTCGGTCAAACTCATGCCTTACGAGCACACCGTGATAGTGAACAAAGGTTCTCGTTTCGGCGTGCATCCCGAGCAACCGGTGCTCGATGCCAACGGCATTGTCGGCCAGGTGGTGCGCACCCTGCCATCCAGTTCCGAAGTCATGCTGATCACCGATCCGGACCACGCGATACCGGTGGAAGTCAATCGAAACGGTTTGCGCACCATCGCTTTCGGCACCGGTCAGCCGAACCGTCTGCACTTGCCTTTTTTAGCCAAAAATGCCGACATCGTACCGGGCGACCTTTTGGTCACATCCGGTTTAGGCGGTGTGTTTCCGGCCGGATATCCGGTAGCGGTTGTCGACAAATTCGAAAGCAGGCCCGACAAATCGTTTGCCAATATATATGCGACGCCTAAAGCCAAACTCGAAAGCAGCCGGGAATTTTTGATCGTTTGGAGCGATTCGACTCCCATAGTTTTAGACGATACCAACCTTACGTCGGAATCTATCGAAAATAAACAGCTAAATGTCAGCCCTTAACCCGATAGCCTTTTTCTGTTTCGTCGGCACCATTGCCGCCGCGATGGTAATGCGCGCCATGTCTATTTTTCCGAGCCTCGATGTATTCAACCCGGATTGGGTGGTTCTGGTATTGATTTACTGGTCGATAGCCCTGCCCGACCGCTTCGGCGTGTTTTCGGCTTTTTGGGTCGGTTTGTTCACCGACGTGTTAACGGGACATTTATTGGGCCAGTATGCGTTGATTTACGCCATCGTCAGCTTCTTAAGCATTCAAGAACATCGACGTTTGCGCCAATTCCCATTGCTGCAACAGTGCCTATTTGTCTTGTTTTGCCTGATGTGCGGGCAAGGCCTCTTGTTCGGCATGGCCAGCATGCAGGCCGCCAATAGGCTGCCCTTGTCGTTCTGGTATCCGGTCCTATCCGGCACGCTGGCATGGCCGTTGGTGTTCCACGTGCTTCGCGCAATCCGGGTCATGGCTCGTATTAGCGGCTAGACATGGACAGAAAATTCGCATTCAAAGACCCGCTATCCGAAAGCAGGGTATTTTTGAGCCGCATCGTAGCGGCTTTTGTATTGATTATCCTGATGATAGCCGGCCTGACCGTTCGACTGGTTTATTTGCAAGTGGTCGGGCACGAACATTATGCGACGCTATCCAAAGACAACCGCATTAAAATTTCCGCCCTGCCTCCGACTCGCGGCATTATTTACGACCGCCGCGGCCGCATGCTGGCGGAAAACGTGCCGACCTACAGCCTGGAGCTTATCCCCGAGCAAATCAAGGACATGGATGGCACGCTGGCGAAATTGCAACGATTGCTGGATATCCCCGACGAGAAAATCGAGCAATTTCAAAAACAGCGTAAACGCAATAAATCCTTTACGTCGACGCCGTTGTTACAAAACCTATCGGACGAGGATGTCGCCAAGTTCGCGGTAGTAAGGCCCTATTTTCCCGGCGTCGATGTATACGCCCGTTTAGTACGCTATTACCCTTACGGGGAGCTAGCGGCTCATGTCGTAGGATACGTCGGCCGCATTAATGAGCACGAATTGAAGTCCATTCCGGTCGCCAAATACCGCGGCACCGATATCATCGGAAAAATCGGTATCGAAAAGTCCTACGAATCGCATTTGCTCGGCATCGCGGGCTACGAAGAAATCGAAACCAACGCCCAGGCACGGGCGGTCAACACGCTCTCCACCGTCGAGCCCATTGCCGGTTCCAATATTTATTTAACGCTTGACATCGACCTGCAAAAAATCGCTTCCGATGCGCTAGGCGAATATAACGGCGCCGTGGTCGCCATCGACATCAAAACCGGCGGCGTGCTCGTTTTCGTCAGCAAACCGGGATTCGACCCCAACCCTTTCGTCACCGGCATTTCCAGTAAAGACTATAAAGCGCTGAAAGACTCACCCGACCAACCGCTTTACAACCGTGCCTTACGCGGTTTGTATCCGCCCGGCTCGACGGTCAAACCCTTTTACGCATTGGCCGGCCTGGAATACGGCGTGATCGATTTCACGCACCGTTTGTACTGCCCCGGTTATTTCAGATTGCCTAATTCCAGCCATAAATATCGCGATTGGCGCAAAGGCGGCCACGGCACGGTCGACATGAACGAGGCCATCACTCAATCCTGCGACGTCTATTTTTACGAACTGGCCCTGGCACTGGGCATCGATCGATTGTCCGAGTTCATGCACTCCTTTGGATTCGGAGAAAGAAGCGGCATCGATTTGGTCAGCGAAGTCAGCGGCCTGATGCCATCCAAGGATTGGAAAAGAAGTCACCGCAACCGACCTTGGTATCCCGGCGAAACGGTAATCACGGGTATCGGTCAGGGCTATACCCAAGTCACGCCGTTACAGCTGGCCCGGGCCACGGCGACTTTAGCCAATTACGGTAAGATCGTTACGCCGCATTTGGTTCAGGAAATCATCACACCCGACTACGCCACACCGCCGGAATTGGAGCCGGACAGCAAAATCAATCTGGATAAAAAAAACGTAGACAAAATTATCTATGCGATGACCAATGTGATACATGGCTCTCGCGGCACCGCGCGGCGCCTAGCGACCGGTATTAATTACCAAATCGCCGGAAAAACCGGAACCGCACAGGTATTCACGGTCAAACAGGAAGAAAAATACAATGAAAACGCCATCGACTTCAAAATGCGCGATCACGCTTTGTTTATTGCATTTGCCCCGGTACACGACCCCAGAATAGCAGTCGCGGTAGTCGCGGAACACGGCGGCCACGGAGGCTCGGTGGCCGCCCCTATCGCCGGAGAAGTGATCAAAGCTTACCTGAGCCCGAAAAAGGAACCATCGCATGAAAATTGAAATGCGTATCGAGCAATTTCAGTCACCGTCGCTACTCGGCACCTTACTCAGAAAGCTGCATATCGACATTCCGTTATTCCTCGCTCTGTTAATGGTTTGCGCGTTGAGCTTTGTGATCCTTTATAGCGCCGGCGGCCAGGATACCGCGCTATTAATACGCCATGCCAGCCGCATGGGACTGGCCATGCTGTTGATGATAGGGCTGGCGCACGTCAATCCGCGCCGGTTTCAATCGTTTTCGGTGGCTTTATTCACGGTCTGCATCTTGTTGTTGGTGGCCGTCATGGTCATGGGACAGATCGGTAAGGGTGCCCAACGCTGGCTGGATTTGGGCTTTTTTCGCTTTCAGCCGTCGGAATTCACCAAGATTTCCGCACCGATGATGATCGCTTGGTACATATCCGAGCATTCGCTGCCACCCAAGCCTAAAAATATACTAGCGGCCGGCATCTTGTTGATAGTGCCGGTTGTATTGATCGCCAAACAGCCGGATCTGGGCACTTCGTTACTGGTGGCCAGCTCCGGCGCCGCCGTCCTGTTTTTTGCGGGTCTATCCTGGTGGCTGATGCTCGGCGGCATAGTGATCTTGTCCTCGTTGACACCGGTGCTTTGGCATTTCATGCGTGAATACCAACGTAATCGGGTACTGACTTTCATCAACCCGGAAGCCGATCCCATGGGAACCGGCTACCATATCATTCAATCCAAAATCGCCATCGGCTCCGGCGGCGTCAACGGCAAAGGCTGGCTGGGCAGTACGCAAGCCAAGCTGGATTTCTTACCCGAAAGCTCCACCGACTTTATTTTCGCGGTATTCGCCGAAGAATTCGGTTTATTCGGCTGTGTCGGTTTGCTGTTTTTATATTTGCTGGTCATTAGCCGCTGTTTCTATATCGCGGTGCAAGCTCAGGACACGTATTCCCGCTTGTTGGCCGGCAGCCTGACTTTTACCTTTTTCGTGTACGTGTTCGTCAACATCGGCATGGTGATCGGCATACTGCCCGTAGTTGGCGTTCCGCTACCCCTAATCAGTTACGGCGGCACTTCGATGGTGACGCTGATGGCCGGTTTCGGTATCCTGATGTCGATACATACGCATCGTAAATTATTACCCGTCTAATCCTCGCTTACGCTTATGAAACTGAAAAAAATCTTATCCTTTAGCCCGGTTGCCATCAGCTTATTGTGCACCGGCCCGGCCGCCGCGGAAATACCTAACAGCGACGGTTTGAATCGCTTCATTAACCAGATGGTCAAACAACATCGTTTCAACGAACGCGAACTCCAAGCATTGTTTAAATCGGTAGAAATTCAGCAGCCCATTTTGGATGCAATGGCAAAACCTGCCGAAGCCAAACCCTGGTATAAATACCGCGAGATTTTCATGACCGAATCGCGTATCGCCGGCGGCGTGGAGTTTTGGAACAAAAACGAAGCCGCTTTGCAAGCCGTCCAGCAACAATACGGCGTACCCGCGGAAATCATCGTTGCGATCATCGGTGTGGAAACCAAATACGGCGCGTTCACCGGAAAGTACCGGGTAATCGATGCCTTATCCACGCTGGGTTTTGCCTATCCCAAACGCAGCGAGTTTTTTCTGAAAGAGCTGGAAAACTTTTTATTGTTGAGCCGGGAAGAAAAAATGGATCCCTTGCAACCCTTGGGTTCTTATGCAGGCGCAATGGGACTTTCCCAATTCATGCCCAGCAGTTACCGGGCCTATGCGGCCGACTTCGACCAAGATCATAAACGCGACATCTGGCATAACGACGGCGACGCGATTGCCAGCGTAGCCAATTATTTCGTCGCCAATCATTGGCGCCGAGGCGAACCGATTACTTACCAAGTCAATGCCGACGGCACCTCCTACAAAAAAGCCCTAAGCCAAGGCGTCAAACCGGATATAACCGTCGGACAACTGCGTAAACTGGGCGTTGTCCCGCCGGCCAAATTGGCCGATACCGAAAATGCGAAACTGCTGAGCTATCCATTAGTGGACGGCGAAGAGTTGTGGCTGGGCCTGCACAATTTTTACGTGATTACCCGATACAACCATAGCCCCCTATATGCGATGGCGGTCTATCAACTTAGCCGCGCCATTTTAGAGCAAAAACAACGCAGCTAATTCAAATCCTCCGGAGCCGGCGCGATTGCGCACGGCCACCGCGCTATGACCCTATACTCCACGCCTTTCGGCGTGGAGCACGATTCCACCAAACAAAAGCCGTCGGCCCGCCAAGAAATAGGCTTGATTTCGATTTCGGGTAAGGCACTGGCTTTTCGCAACAAGGTGACATGCGGCTTGTAAGGTCTTTGATCGATTGAAATCTCGTTTTTAACGGCGGCAGCCGTCAGTTGATCGACCAGGTTCAGCATGGCCGGATCGGTTTGTTCCGCGGTCAAACACACCACGGCCGGTTTTTTCCAATAGGCTAAGCGGTTAAAACTCAGCGTCATGGGCGCAACGATAATATCGGCCGCCGCATGGCTCATCGCTATTTGCCGGGCTTCGTCGACGCTACCCAAAAAGACCAGGGTTATATGCAAATTCATGGGCGACACCGGCCTACCATGGCCTCGAATAGCTCGTAATACCTTTCGGCATTTTTGCCGGGTCGCTTCATCAGGCCATAAGGCAAAAAACAGCCGTTTCATACCTTCACTCGGCAATCAATTGCCGGATCCCGCTTTCCAATTCGGGAAACTCGCCGAAGCGGCAGGCGCGTAACATACCGCGCTTATCGACCAGTATATGCGAAGGCGTTCCTTGCAGATCGAAACGTTCAAAGGTTTCCGCGCGATAGTCCAGCGTTTGCAGATAGTCGGAAACGCGTCGCGTGAGCTGTTTCCGGTAGTCCGCCGACTGCCCGGAAAATGCCGGCCATTTTTGTCGGATAAATTCCTGGACCGCTTGTTCCGAAACCGGTTTTTCCATTTCAATCAAACGATCCATGGCCACCGGGAATGGCACCTTCTGCGCCCAGCGACCATTTTCAACTTGACCGTATGCGGTCAAAGTCCGCAACGTTTCGCCGATCACCTCGCCGGTTTCCAATAGTAGACGCAGATTGGACAAGGTGTTTTTATCAAAATCCTCAAACGCTGTCGCCAACCCCAGCACTACCAATCCCTGCGGCGAATAACGCCGGTACAAATCAATTGCACGCGGCAAACAATATAAAAAGCAGCCCGGACAATTGACTTGAAACACTTCAACTAACACAACCCGTCCCCGCAATCGATCAAAATTGGTCGCCTCGCCCTGTACCCATGCCGATACGGATAGGGACGGCGCTATTTGGCCCAATTTTGCGGGAGTCATGACCAAAATCGAACGCCGACTCGATTACAAGTAATTGAACAAAGACAGATTTTGTACTCTGGTAAAGGCTTGTTGTGCCGCTTGCAAAGAAACATTTTGTAAATTGAATTTGCTAATCGCGTCCGCATAATCCAAGTCTCCGATTTCCGATGTGAGCGATTGCATGTCGAGAATATAGCCGTCGTTGGTATTTTCTTGGCCGTCTAACGCATTTATCCTAGCGCCTATAGTGGTTTGTACCGAAACGACGCGCTCTAAAGCCGTGTCCAATTCGGTTAACGATATGTCTTGCGGGTTATTGTCCGTCAACGACACCGAAAGTTTGCTGACAATTTCAAATAAATTTTTAGGCGACTGCGCGTTAGCAGGGTCGAGAGGGGCCGTATCCGTTGGTAAAACATCGCTCGCACCGAAAACCTGCTCCCCATAATTGCCATCGGTAATGAAACGCGAAGGCCCTATCTGGAGACTGCGTTGATTATTGTCGCCGAAATAAGGATAGGAATCGACCGGACTACCGGGCACGACGGTCGAATCGAACGCGGGTCCTTTCGCGTAGGGCTGGGTGTCGGTAGCGTATCCAGCGAAGATATACTCGCCGTTCGCGTTTTTGGTATTTGCGATCCCGAGCAAATGCTCCTTTAATTGATCTATTTCCGCCGCAATTGCAGCTCTGTCGGGTTGAGTATTAGTGTCATTCAAGCCTTGCACGGTCAATTCTTTAATCCGAAACAAGGTATCGACCACATCCTGTATATTGGCTTCTTCCAAGGATAAACGCTGCCTGGCAATCACAATATTGTCTTGATACTGTTGCGTTTGTTTGGTCACTTGGTCCAAATCCAATAAACGAACCGCCGCAGCCGGATCTTCCGATGGCGTCAGAATTTTCTTGCCGGTCGACAACTTCATCTGTGTTTCCGACAATTTAGCCTGTTGATCCAGTATGGCATTAACGCCCAACTGGTGATTCCATGAGGTTGAAATACGCATGATAAACTCCTAACGAACAGCGCCAATCAAACTGTCGAATAAAGTGTTCGTCACTGAAATTGCCTGTGCCGCCGCCTGATAAGACTGCTGAAATTTGATTAAGTTTGCCGCTTCCTCATCCAGATTGACACCCGAAACCGATTCCCATGACGCCGTGGCCTGTTTCAGCAACGTGTCCTGTGCGGAACGGCTGACCTCGGCGCTATGGGTTTGGGTACCGACTTTGGAAACCAGTTGGCCGTAGCCGTCGTCGAAAGTCGCATTCCCCTTCGACAATGTTTTTGCGGTTTCCAACTGTGCCAACGCCAACGCGTTGCGGTTATCGCCCGGCAAACCGGACACTGTCGGCGGCGGCCCGGGATTGGTGACATTCGCTTGGGCGGCCGCGATTTGCTCCGGGTTTGTGATTGCCAATTTGATTTTTGCGGCTGCCTCGAAAGCCGGCCGGATCAAAAAGCTATCGCCGTTGGCCAATGCGCCGTCCGATAGATCCAGATCGAATCCGAAATTCGTGGGGGTTGGGTTGCCGCCCAAGGCACCGGATGTCACTTGATTGTCGCTTAGCCGCGTCAGGGTATAACCGGTCGCCGTCACGTCCAGCCGATAATCGTCGGCGGTAAGATTGGCTACGTTATTAGGCTGGTAGCTAGCCCCGATCGACGCGCCGGACGGGTTGTTCGGATTAGCCGTCACCGGGACTTGGTCCGGTTGATTAAACGCATCCAAATCGAAAAACGCTGTGCCTGGCACACCGTTCAAATCGTAACCGGCTTCATGCACGCGATTGAATTCCACCGCGATGCCAGCCGCCAACATGCCCAGCTGCCGTTGGGCAGGATCCAACACTTCATCCCTAAACCGCAAACTCCCGTATAAGCTACCACCGGAAAGCTGATTCGAAATATTTTGGCCGTCCAGGAAGATTTGTTTATGTGAAAAATCCGTATCCGAACTTCTTAGCTCCAAGGTTGCCGCATTACCGCCCAGCACCAACGACTGCCCTTTTCCTATGAACACGTTCACCGAGCCGTCTTTTTGACCCACCACGGAAACATCGACGAGTCCGGCGATTTTGTTCAATAGAGAATCGCGTTGATCGAGTAACTCATTGGGCATTTGCTCGCCGCGTGCCCGCCCGATATCGGCCACGATTTTGACGTTCAGGTCGGCAATTTCTTTGGCATAAGAGTTTAAATCTTGCAGCATATTCCCCATATCGAAATTCACTTGGTCGCGAATCTCGACAAAACGCGCATTCATCGTGTTAAAACCGGCCGCCATGTTTTCCGCTTCCGATAGCATGACCTGCCGAGCCGGAATCGACGAGGGATCGTCGGCAACCTCATGTACGGCATCGAAAAAAGATTTCATCGCCGGCGCAATGCTGGTGCTCTCTTCCGCCAGCAGCCTGTCGATCTGGGCCGACAGACTATGAAAGCGGTCGACCTCGCCGAACGCGGAATTACTGGAGCGTACCTGGCCGGTAATGAATTGGTCGTAGCTTCGCGCGATGTTGGAAACATTCACGCCCGTCCCGATATAGTTACCACCCGAAAACTGTTCCGGCCGGGTTGCATATTCGGCTCTTTGCCGGCTATACCCTTCGGTATTGACATTGCTGATATTGTTACTGGTGGTCTCAAGCGACCGCTGAAACGCGGCTAATCCGGATAATGCGGTATTCAGAATACTGACGGACATACTTCCTCCTAACCGGCGCTAGATTGTTGTATCGGGTTGGCGATTTGGCTTTGATATATGCTCAGAATCTTCTCCGCATAACGGGGGTCGGTGGCATAGCCGGCTTTTTGTAACTCTCGAACGTATTGCGCCGCATTACCCGCCTTTTTCAAGGCTTCGCCATAACGGGGATTGGACTTGATGAAGTCGACATAATCGTCGAAACTCTCCTTAAACGAAGCATACGACCTAAATCCGGCCATTTCCCTTTTGCTGACTCCGCCATCGTACTCAAGTGTCGATACCCGCGTTTGTTTGCCCTGCCAACTCTTATCGGCCTTAATATTGAAAAGATTAAAACTACTTTCGCCGCGCGCGTTTTTGATCACGGATTGCCCCCACCCGGTTTCCAAGGCCGCCTGGGCTAGCAACACATTGGCATCGACGCCTAATTGATTTGCCGCTTGTCTAGCATACGGAAGAAGTTGACTCATGAATAGTTGCTTATTCGCAGAAATTTCGTCGCCACCGGTTTCCGTACGCCATTGTTCTTCCAGAGACTTTTGACGTTGTTCCAGACGATCCAGACTTTCTTGTAAACGCCTCAACCCGGACGCATCCAGCGCTTCGATCGAATCGGTGTCAACGCTCGTTTTGACCGGGGTCGGATGCTGTCGGCGAACCACCTGAGCGCTGGAGCCGAGCGCACGATTTAAATAATCGCCCGCTTGCATCTTCTCCTCGTCGTCGGCCTTTTGTTTCGGAGACAATTGCTTGGCAATCAGATCCGCCAAACCGGTACCGGATTTACCGGCCAAATGCAGCGCCATTTGCTGATCATACATATCCCGATAGAATTCGCTCTGTTTGCTGTCCATCACGCTATCGGCCAATTTCGCCTCGCGCATGCTTTTTAAAACCATGGATAAAAACACGGATTCAAATTGCTTCGCCACCTCTTTGATGGCCTCCGGCGACTGTTCTCGCGCGCTTTGTTTCAGTTTTCCCAGACCGTTAAAGTCGGTATAAACGGACGCGGCATCAGTATTTAACATGAAAACCTCCCAGTTGGATCCGGATCATAAAACGCCCTCCGATTCCAACACTAGATAACAATCAGCTCGGCTCGCAGGCTGCCGGCGGATTTAAGGGCTTCCAAGATTGCGACCAAGTCACTCGGCGCCGCTCCTACGCTATTGACAGCCTGAACAATTTCATCCAACGTCACACCCGGATTGAATACAAACATATGGTTATTTTCTTCCTTAACCGAAATGTCCGAATCCGGCACGACTTTCGTTCTACCGCGTGAAAACGCATTTGGCTGACTCACTTGCAAATTCTCTTTGATCGTCACCGTTAAACTGCCGTGCGAAACCGCTGCCGGCTGCACCCTAACCTTACTGTTGACGATGACCGTACCCGTCCTGGAATTGACCACGACCTTTGCCGGCGCGTCATCCGGAGTGATGTCAATATTTTCTACCATCGACGCAAATTCCACGCGCTGGTCGGTCTTGACAGGCGCCCTTACGCTGACTGACGTGGCATCGATCGCTTCCGCCGTGCCGGCGCCAAACTGTTTGTTGATTGCCGAGACCATACGCGTCGCCGTGGTAAAATCTGCGCTATTCAGATTAAAAACCAAGTCGTTTCCTTGATCGAACTGCGTAGGTACGACCTTTTCTACCGTTGCCCCGCTGGGTATGCGCCCGACCAGCGGACTATTGACGGTGACCTTAGAACCGTCCAGACCGGCTGCGCTTAAGCCGCTTACCACCAAGCTGCCTTGCGCGACGGCATAAACGTTGCCGTCGACGCCTCGCAACGGCGTCAGAACCAACGAACCGCCGCGCAAACTTCTCGCGTCCCCTAGGGAGGAAACGGTCACGTCGATCGTTTGTCCGGGTTTGGCAAAAGGCGGCAGTTCGGCATGCACGCTAACCAATGCCACGTTTCTGGCTCTGGGATCGAAACCGGGCACCAGCGACATGCCGAGCTTGCCCACCATATTACGCATCGCTTGACCTGTAATTCGGGTTTTGTCACCGGATTTGTCCAGGCCGGTTACCAGACCGTAACCCACTAATTGGTTGGTACGGACGCCGGCAATGTTCGCAATGTCTTTGACGCGCTCGGCCTGAACCGAACTTGCGCTCAGCGCCAACATGACGGCTAGTATGATCTTGTTCATATGCGTTCTCCGCTAGAATGGGAAAAGCGGGCTATTAAAGAACCTTGCTATCCAACCCATTTTGTTCGAATCGGCCACAGCGCCGTCGCCGGTATACATGATGGTGGCATCGGCGATTTTGGAAGACGGCACGGTGTTGGCAACATCAATATCGATAGGACGAATGATCCCGGAAAGGCGGATGTATTCGTTGCCGTCGTTCAACGTAACCCGTTTTTCTCCGCGCACCATTAAATTGCCGTTCGGCAGCACCTGGACCACGGTCACGCTGATATTACCGGTAAGCAAGTTGCTTTGCCGGGCATCGCCGCTGCCGTCGAAACTTTGCGCGGTTTCTATCTCGGTTTTTACATCCTGACCGAAAACAGTGCCCGGGCTCACGCCCAACAAATAGGGAGCCTGAACGCTAATCGACGTATCCTTGGAAGTGCCCAAATCGGCATTTTTCTTGGCATTGGTGTTTTCTGTCAGCGTGACCGTCACGATATCGCCGACGCGCCGCGCCGCGTGATCTTCAAATAGACGTAAGTCGTAACCGCCTTGATAAATAGCACCGTTATTCTGTACCGGCGGATTCAAAGCCGAGGGTAGCACGGGAGCGAAATCGGGGTCGCGTTTCGGCAAGGTATCGCACCCCGTCAACAACAGAACGGATACACCCAGCAATACAAAAGTCTTCATGGTAGCCGTCCTACGTTAAAGCTGCTGCGTGACGAACGACAACATTTCGTCCGTCGTCGAAATGGCTTTGGAGTTCATTTCGTAAGCGCGCTGGGTCTCTATCATATTGACTAGCTCCTCCACCACGTTGACGTTAGACGTTTCCAAGGCCCCCTGCATGACATAGCCGAATTCGTCCTCTCCGGGCGTACCGATAATCGGCGGACCGCTGGCGACCGATTCACGGAAAAAGTTTTCCCCTACCGGTTCCAGCCCTGTCGGATTGATGAAGTCCACCAATTGAAGCTGGCCGACACTAGTAGCGGCCGCCGAGCCGGGTTGAACGACGTTAACCGAACCGTCGCGACCGATACTGATGCTGGTCGCGTCCTGCGGAATGGTGATATTGGGTTCTAAAATCAATCCGCCGGCCGTAACGATTTGGCCTGTGGAATCCAGTTTCAACGAACCATTCCTGGTGTAATGAATATCGCCGTTCGGCATCAGAATTTGGATAAAACCGCGGCCGTTAATAGCTATGTCCAGCGGGTTTTCGGTTTGCTGGACGTTGCCCTGGCTGTGAATTTTCTCCGTTGCGACCGTTCGCACGCCGGTACCCAACTGCAAACCGGTCGGTAACTCGGTATTTTGGGTGGTTTGTGAACCGACCTGACGTATATTTTGATAAATCAGGTCTTCAAATAATGGTCGGGATTTTTTGAATCCGGTGGTGTTGACGTTGGCCAGATTATTGGAAATAACCGCCATTCTAGTCTGTTGGGCGTCGAGTCCTGTTTTCGCCACCCATAATGCGCGCTCTGTCATGATAACCTCCTAGTGACAATTTTTTGTCTTACTTAGAAGGAAGCAGCAACTATGCCATTTGCATCAGCTTAGCGGAGACACTTGCGTTATCGTCAGCGCTTTTCATGAATTTAGTTTGCAGCTCGAAATTACGCGCCAACTCAATCATTTCAACCATGGCGGATAAGGCATTCACGTTGCTGCTTTCGAGCGTACCTTGAACCAGCTTGACGTTAGCATCCGCCGGTATCGGCGGCCCGCCTGCTTGCTTTAAGTGCATCAAACCGTCTTCACGCTTCTCCAGCTTATCGTTACCCGGATTCACCAGCTTGATGCGATCGATCTGCGCTAGTGTCGCCGCGTTTGAACCTTGCGGAACGATACTAATGGTTCCGTCACGTCCTATCTCCACTTTTTGTGCAGGGGGAATGGCGATGGGTTGCCCTCTCTCACCGATCAACTGTAAACCGGCGCCATTTTCCAATAAACCTTGAGGGGTAATACGCAAATCGCCCGCCCGGGCATAGGCTTCGCTGCCATCCTTCGCTCTTACCGCAAACCAGCCGTCTCCATCGATGGCGACATCCAAGTCTCTACCTGTCGTTTGCAAATTGCCTGTCGATAAATTCGTTCCGGGCCGCTCGGTCATCGCATAGACTCTAGACGGGTAACCGGGTCCGAAGGTAGGCATCGCCCGAAATTGATCATAGTCGGACTTGAATCCGACCGTTTGCGTATTGGCTAAGTTATTGGCGTTAGCCGATTGCGCCAACAAGTTTTGCTTGGCGCCATTCATCGCAATGTAAAGACTTCGATCCATGGCCGCTCTCCCTCAATTAAATATTGAGTATGGTTTGCATAATGGTGTTTTCGGTAGAAATCGTCTGCGCATTGGCTTGATAATGCTGCTGCGCGACGATCAAATTGACCAATTGCGCCGACAAATCCACATTGGATCCCTCCACCGCGCCGGATTGGATGCCGCCGAAATTATTAGATCCCGCTTCGCCGCGTATCGGTTCGCCGGAATTAGCCCCCTGCCCCCACTGAGTATCTCCCAATTTGGTCAAGCCGTTGACATTCGGAAAACGCGTCAGGGCAACTTTACCCACGGTTTGCGATCCGCCGTTGCTGAAACGCGCGAATATCACGCCTTCATCGTCGATATCGACGCCGGTCAGGCGCCCCGCCGGCAAGCCGTTTTGGGTCATTTCATTCACGCTGAACTTCTGGTTTACCTGGGTCGATCCGCTAAAATCCATCGAGCTGATCGTGATCGGATCGGCACCGGTCGGAGGATCGATCGTGTAGCTATCCAAAGCATAGGGCGCCAAAGGCGAGGTCAATTTACCGGTCGTGTCAAAGGTCAAGGTCTGATAATCCACACCCCCAACCTTCACCAGATTCTTTACATCGGGCAAATCCGGCTCGCTCATCATGTGATAAACCTGCCATTCATTATTGTCCGCATCGACTTTGCGAAAATAAGTCGACAGAATATGCGGCGAACCGAGCGAATCATAAACGGTTACCGAAGTTTGGCTATTATAACTGTCGCTGACGCTAGGACTAAACGGCGGGGTTGAAATCACCGAATCGGTCGAATTGACGTTAATGGCCATTTTGACTGAATCGGATGCGGCAGGTAAGCCGGTCAAAGTATTGATTTGTATGGGTTGAGTCACACCCACACTAAAGCCGTCGGAAATCGTGGTGCCGTTAGGCTTGTAAGCCAATAAGGCATTGCCTTGGTTATTGACGATGTAGCCTTCTTTATCCAGCTTAAATTCGCCCGCGCGGGTATAGGATAAATCGTTAACTTCGCTCGGGCTTTTCGCCAGCGTAAAAAAACCTTCGCCACTAATCGCCAAATCCAGATTATTCTCGGTAAAGGCCAGATTACCCTGATTAAATTGCTGCGCGACATTCGCGACTTTGACGCCTACACCCGGTTGAATGTTGCTAACACCGCCTATGCTGGTTGCGTAGACATCGGCAAATTCGGTTCGCGACTGCTTGAAGCCCGTGGTATTGGCGTTAGCGATGTTATTCCCTGTTACGGCGATGTTGCTGGTGGCGGCATTCAATCCGCTGAGTGCTGTGTTAAAGGCCATAACGCCCTCCTTACTTATAAAATTTGTTTAAGCTGATTGAACTTGACCGAGCCAACCCCGGCTAAATTCACTTGCAAACCCGCGTTACCCGAGCCCATGGTGACACTTTGCACTAAGGATTTTATATTCGTGGCCAATTGGGTATTGATACCGTCGATTTGGGCGCTCGCTTCGATCTTGTACACGCCGGGGTTCGACAATTGACCGTTCTGATCGACTCCGTCCCACTCAAACTCGACCTTACCCTCCGCTTGAGCGCCCAGAGCCAGAGTCCTGACCACTTCGCCGGATTTGGGATTGATAATCTTGACAGTCACATCGTTCGAACTAGCCGGCATTTCGAAATCGCCGACCACACTACCCCCCGCTGAAAGTAAGGCTTCCTGATTTGGCGCAGACACATAGCGACCCACCAAACCGGCGGCTTGCAAGGCTTGATCCGAACTAATGGAGTTAGCAAAATCCTTGAAGGACGCCTGTAAGTCCTGTATGCCGGACACCGTACTGAACTGGGCCATCTGCCCAAGGAATTCTCCATTTTCCATCGGTTTCATCGGGTCTTGATGGGTTAATTGCGTGGTCAGTAATTTCAAGAACTGTTCCTGGCCCAGGCTTTGTTTCTTTTGTGTAGCCGCCGTATCGACGGTGGCCAAGCCTAATGAAGAAAGACTATTTAACGTAGAAGTATCCATAAGTTATTCCTCTTACTGACCCATTTTTAACGTTTGCAACATCAGGTTTTTCGCTGTATTCAAAACCTCGACATTGTTTTGGTAAGTTCTGGAAGCCGACATCATGTTGGCCATTTCTTCAACGGTGTTCACGTTGGGTTTATAGATGTAACCTAGTTCGTCGGCCATTGGATGATTCGGCGCATACTCGATGATCGGCTGTGCCTGGCTTTCGACCACTCCGACAACGTCAACGCCGCTAGCGGCATTCTTTTGATCAAGAATATTTTTCAATTCGGCCGCAAATACCGGCTGTCTTGATTTATAGACCTCACTGAGACTACTACTGACGCTATTAGCATTGGAAAGGTTACTTGCAACTAAATTAAGCCGGAGATTTTGGGCATTCATGCCGCTACCGGCAATATTGAAAATATCGAAGGACGACATCATCATTCTCCTCGTATGGCTGACTTCAAACCGGCAAACTTGTTATTGATGAACTGCAAGCTAGCCTGGTACTGCACGGCATTTTCCGCATATTTGGCCTGCTCTATGTGGGTTTCAACGGTATTTCCGTCCAAAGACGCTTGTTGCGGGTTACGATAGAGCAAGTCGGCTCCGAGCGTCATGCCTTGACGCTGCAGATGTCCGGCCCGGGTGCGTTCCAAACCGGCTTGAGCGTCATGCTGCATCGCGTTTGAAAGGACAGACTTAAAATCCAGATCGCGGGATTTATAATCCGGCGTATCGGCATTAGCCAAATTCGCTGCAAGAATTTCACTTCGCTTTTCGCGCAGAATCAGCGCTTGCGGATGTATACCTAACGCATTATTAAAATTGATTGCCATGTTTGCCACCTCCAGTTTGCAAAAAAATTAGCAGAGGCCATGCCAACAATATTTAATTATTATAATTCAATATGAAAGCTATCTTATGTCGTCGAAAATACGTCAATTGACGTCACTGCTAGGAAAGCGGCAAAAAATTTCCGCCTATTGCCGCCCCTCTGAATAGTCAAATTTCTGACGATTTTTTCGAGTACGCAGCAGTATCGCCTCGTTCAGAAATTGATGCGGGATGAAGATTGAACTAGCGCTTGAGAATAGGTGCTGGCCCGAACCGTCGAAACCTACGCTCGGGTTAATCAGCCTTGACGCTGAGTCTTTAGGCGCTTCTGAATGGCATTTAATAACAAATCCGGATCAAACTTAGCCAGGAATTCATTTGCTCCGACTTTTTGCACCATCGCGGTATTAAATACCCCGCTTAACGAAGTGTGCAGAATAATGTAAACGTCGCGCATCGCCGGGTCAGCTTTAATTTTGCTTGCCAAGGTATAACCATCCATCCTCGGCATTTCCACGTCCGAAATAATCATCGCATAGCGATCGGTGATTTTAATACCGTCGGCTATCAGCTCGGATAAATGATCCCAGGCCTCCTGTCCATCTTTTAGAACGGTACAATCCAGGCTAATTTGCTCGCAAACGCGTTTAACTTGATTACGAGCCACAGATGAGTCGTCCACGATCAAGACGCAATCGTTTTGACCAGTCACCTCACTATCGATTGCCTCTGCGGAAGCCTCTTCGCGGCCACCGATGACCTCTTTCATGACCTTCTCGACGTCAATCACCTCAATCAATTCGCCGTCGACGTCGGTGACTGCGGTCAAATAGCTTTCCTTTCCGGCGCCGGAGGGCGGTGCTTTGACCTGCTCCCAGCCTATGTTAATGATGCGATCGACTGATCCGACCAAAAATCCTTGAATAGAGCGATTGTACTCAGTAACAATAACGTAACCGCCTTCTTCACGCGACAACGGCCGCATTCCGATCGCCATCGACAAATCCATTACCGGAATGGTTTTGCCGCGCAAATGCGCAACACCGCGCACAACGTGATGCGAATTCGGGATTTGGGTTAATGGCGGACATTGAATCACTTCCTGTACTTTAAATACATTAATCCCGAATCGCTGACGGCTTCCCAGCTTAAACAGCAATAATTCAAAGCGATTGTGACCTGCCAGCTTGGTGCGTTGATCAACCCCTTCTAAGACTCCCGCCATAAGCCCCCCCCTCAAAAAGTAACCGGCCAAAGTATAGCGGCTTTAGATCAATTAACTTTAATAATTTTCTGGCACACATTCTGCAGCAATCCGCCTAAAGTCAAAAAACCGGCATTTACTATGAAAACAGTCAAAATATTCTGCATATGGTTCATTGCCAGCCAAGCATGCTTTGCCTCTTCGACCCAGTCTTTAAACGACATAAACGAAGCCGTACACAATTTCGTCTTATCATCACTGGCTGCAGACGGCCAATACGAAATCAGCGAAACACAAATCGACCCGCGTTTGCAATTGCCTGCGTGCGATCAAAGTTTGGCCATCTTTTCCCAATCCGGCTCAATAGAGCCCGGCAGAAATACGATCGGCGTCCGATGTAACGGCACAAACAACTGGTTGATCTACAGTACCGTCTCGGTCAAATCGTTCAAAGACGTCATAGTGCTGGCAAAACAGTTGGGCAGAAACGACCTAATCGGCATCGAACATTTAAGGAGCGAATCGCGAGACGTTGCCACGCTACAACAAGGCTACCTCACGAATCCCGAAGATATCGTTAACAAACAGGCCACACGCGCTATTGCCGCCGGCACGGTGCTCAACAGGCTACACTACACCGAACCGACGCTGGTCAAACGCGGCGAACAAGTGAGCATTCAATCGGGCAAACCGGGCTTTCTAATCAGCGCCACGGGAATTGCCATGATGGACGGCAGCAAAGGTCAACAAATCAGCGTAAAAAATATTTCGTCGAAACGGGTAATTCAAGCCACAGTCGCCGGCCACGGCTTGGTAACAGTCTATTTTTAGAAAATGTCTAAAGGATTGAGTCATAATGCCGCTATGTTAATCAGCAAAATCACAACAGGAATGACGTCATGACTATTCAATCCGTTAATGCTGGAAACCTCGGCGGCCCCGCAGCAAAAACAAAATTGGCTAACAAGAGCGCTACCGAAACCAATAACCAGACTGTGGGCTCCGTTCCCAAATCCGACACTGTCAGTATCACTAACAATATAAAAAACGCGTCGGATACAGACGCCTCTGCCCCGGTCGTAGACAGAAACCGAGTGGACGCCATTAAAGAGGCGTTGCGGACGGGCAGTTACCAGATTAAGCCCGAAATAATTGCAGAAAAGATGATGGATTTAGAACAACAACTATTTTCAAATTCGACATGATCCTATGATAGAAAAAACCTTTCCAATCGCAGAAAAGCTATTGACAGCCGGTCGCAGCTCAACGGAAAAACTGTTCGAACTGCTGAACAAGGAGCACGAGCATCTAAAACAAAAAACCGACCCGTCCGTGCTATCGTCTGTCGCTACCCATAAAAAAGAATTAGTCGTTCAGCTGGAACAATTTTCGAAACAACTGAGCCAAGTTCTCGCTACCGAGAAGCTTTTGATCGACCAAGATGGCATGGCAAATTACTTGGAAAAAGCAAAAGCAGCCAGCCTCGATACCACCGATGCGTCGCAATGTTGGCTAGATATCACCACCCTGTCCAAGAAATGCCGATCGTTAAACGAACAAAACGGTGCGAGTATCCATTTACTTAGCCGTCATACTCAACGCTCGTTGCAAGTTTTAAGAGGAAAATCACAACTCGCTTCAACCTACGGCCCGGACGGCAGCACGCGGAGCGTGTTGTTTTCTCATACGCTTATTTCGGTGTAGACTGAGTCCAGCACGAAATACCCGGACTACTTCAGCATGTTAAATAAACTTAAGGGCTTGTTTGCCAAAGAAGAAAAAATTACTGTTAAGGAGGAGAACGACGAGCTTTCTCTATTCGAAAACCCTAATTTCATCACGGACCGCGACAGGATTATCGCTATACTATCAGACATCGAAACAAGCTCACCTCTGTGCACGATTAAAATCGATGACGTTCCCGAAGAGTACAACTCGTCTATCCTGGGTTTAAAAGCCGATAAAGATCTTGTCGTTCTTGACGAACTAATCCCGAAAGATGGCAATGTCGCCTTACAAAACATCAAATCCCTAAAGCTGTCGACCTTTCATAAAGGCATTCACTTATCGCTTAACCTATCAGAAGTCGAAGTCGGCTACTCCAACGGCTTAATTTATTACAAGGCGCCCTTGCCTGAACGTATTTTTTATCCCCAGCGCAGACGCTCGCCTCGCATAGAAATCAGCTCCATTGATATTGCGTTCAGCGGCGTATCTGAACGCACGGGCATCTCCGTGAGTGGTTATTTGTTCGACTTATCCCGAGGCGGAGCCGGTATCGACTTACCGGCAAACCGCGCTAGGATTCAGCGAGGCGACAGCATTAAAAACTGCCAAATCAAATTCGACGATTACACCATGGATTTCGACTTTTCCGTACGCTTTGTAAAACAAGGCGGTGTCAACACATCAAAAGTGCAAATAGGCGGCTTCTACGAAAACCTTTCCAAAAAAAGCCGCACCAAACTGTCTTATTTCATCGCATCCTTAGAACGGGAGGAGATTAGAAAACAAAAAGCATAGCCGGCCTTTGTGTTAAAATTCACCCCCTTTTTAAAGTCCCGGTAGCTCAGCTGGATAGAGCAGCCCCCTCCTAAGGGGCAGGTCGGACGTTCGAATCGTCTCCGGGACGCCATATAAATCAATTAGTTAATATAAAACAACGGACGTATAAAAAGCGCCGTGGGGCACTCATGGGGCACTAAAAAATAAAATTACAAAAAAACAGACAACAAAAAAGCCGGTAAGCCAAACAAGGCCACCGGCTTTTTTTATGCGTTCGGTTCGATCAGATTAAGCCATTGTTTTTATTTAATGCGGTAGCCGGTTGGCACCATGACCACCTACCATCGGCCATCGATCCCGATCCAGGCAATCAGGATCAGCGCCACAGCTTAGCCAAGCAACACCGAAGCCAACCGTACCACCACCAGTTCGACGGCTACCAGCGCCCACGGCTTAGGCTTGGTTGATTGCATGGGATCAGTTCAGGCATGACCACCCGGCACCGATCCCAATCACTGCCTTTTGTCGGTTTTGTCAGTTTTGTCGGTAGGGGTGGCCCGTGTTTTATTTGGTAGTGGATCAGCACCGGCAACACCGACCATCAACACCATTCAACCAATACCACCGCTTCGGCTCTGGCTTAGTTGAATGGATCAGGCATAGCCACCAATCGCCATGCAATCTTGGCCAGGCATCCAGGCAACACCACCGGCCACCGACCCCGGCAATAACCTTTTGTCGGTTTAGCAGGCTGTTGAAATTTGCCGCCATACCTTCGGTTTCGACGCCATTTTTTGAAGCGCCGGGTGGTCTGCTAGC
>NZ_JBSYXO010000036.1:0-42233 GCF_054172045.1 Methylomonas sp. MgM2
GCACCGGCCGGCCAGCTCTTCAAAGAGTTCGGCTTTACCGTCGAAAATGTCGTTGCCAATGTGGAAGCTGTGCTTTAGAAGGTGACAAGTTGAGGCTTGAGTATTCAAGCCTCAGTTCGGTTTTAACGACTCATAGGTGATAAACGTGAAAATAAATCAAATAATAAAAGCAGTCCTGGCTTCTTTAGTATTTGCCAGTTCTTCTGTGTTAGCGGCGTCAGACTACCCGGCTTCAGATTTTCAACCAAAAGTGGTTTTTAGTGATCCAAGCGCCCAAAACGCTGAGGCTTCGTCTACTTCCGCCTCTGCTGCGGCGAAAGTTGAAGAAGTTGACCCAAACTTTCCAGCGGCAAATTACCAGCCGAAAGTGCTTTTCAGCGATACTAAATACAAGCATAGTTCTGCTGCACCAAGTGCTCCTGGATTCAAAGGCTCCAAAGCATCATCCGCTTCTGAATCTTCGAGCGTTTCAGAATCGGCCCAAGCGGAAAAACCTGCGTCTTCCAATACGGCTTTGATAGGCTTAATCGTCCTGGCTGCCGCCGGATTCTTTGTGTTTAGCAAGAAATCAGGTGGAAAAGCCGGAGGTCAATCGGCGGCTGGGGAATATGTCGCGGCCGCAGGTGGTGCTACCGGTGTTGAAAAATATTTGGAAAAAATGGGCGGTAACAAAACGGGTGTGGCCAAGTATTTGGAAAAACAAACCGAAAATCCAAAGACTGGCGTTGCAAAATATATGGCTAAACAAATAATTAGAGATCGAGCAGCCGCTGAAGCTAGACAAACAGGGGTAGAAAAATATCTGCGCGACAAAGCCTGATTACCTTGTTGGCCGCTCTTATCTTAATCTCTAAGTTAGGAAAAGTGCCCAAGGTTTGTTTAATGTAGGTATTTAATCAGAGATCGCCACTATTTGCTCCCGATGGTCCGTATATATGGACGAAGGCTGCGATGAGTGGCGATTTTCGTTTACCTACTGCCGTTAAACGGACGATATAAGATTTTATCGTTACATCCAATTAGTACTGCAGAGATTGGCTGGCAGCTAATTTAGCAGAATCGAACAAGAACTTTAATTACAAACGAGGATATTTCCATGGCAAGAAATTTACTTGAGCAACTTCGCGAAATGACCGTAGTTGTTGCGGATACCGGCGACATCCAAGCGATTGAAACCTTCAAACCGCGCGATGCGACCACGAATCCATCCCTGATCACCGCTGCCGCACAAATGCCGCAATATCAAGGTATCGTTGACGATACGTTGAAAGGTGCTCGTGAGACTTTGGGTGCCGGTGCTTCGGCGGCCGAAGTCGCGTCATTGGCATTCGATCGCCTGGCGGTTTCCTTCGGCCTGAAGATTCTGGAAATCATCGAAGGCCGCGTTTCCACCGAGGTTGACGCACGTTTGTCCTACGACACCGAGAGTACTATCGCCAAGGCGCGTGACATCACCGCGCAGTATAAAGCGGCGGGCATCGACACCGAAAAACGTATTCTAATCAAGATCGCCGCCACTTGGGAAGGCATTCAAGCCGCAGCCGTTCTGGAAAAAGAAGGTATTCACTGCAACCTGACTTTGTTGTTCGGCATGCACCAAGCAATTGCTTGCGCCGAAAACGGTATTCAACTGATCTCGCCGTTTGTTGGCCGCATCTTGGACTGGTACAAGAAAGACACCGGGCGCGACTCCTATGCACCGCACGAAGATCCAGGCGTTCTGTCTGTTACCGAAGTGTACAACTACTATAAAAAATTCGGGTACAAAACCGAAGTCATGGGTGCCAGCTTCAGAAATATCGGCGAAATCACCGAGCTGGCCGGTTGCGATTTATTGACCATCGCGCCTTCTTTGTTGGCCGAGTTGCAATCAGTCGAAGGCGATTTGCCGCGTAAACTGGATCCCGCTAAAGCAGCGGCGTCTTCAATAGAAAAAATCACGGTCGATAAAGCGACATTCGACCGTATGCACGAAGAGAACCGCATGGCCAAGGAAAAATTGGCCGAGGGTATCGACGGCTTCGCGAAAGCGCTGGAAACACTGGAAAAATTACTGGCGGACCGTTTGGCGGCTTTGGAAGCCTAAAGACGCTCAAATCGCGCGCGGTTGACCGTGCGCGATGTTTTCACAATTCCCAAGGCCGCCGAATCGAGTACGCGGCCTTTGTTTATTATTGATAGGATAAGTTTCATGACAAAAATTTTAGATGCCGTAAAACCAGGCGTTGTCACCGGTGAAGATGTACAAAAAGTCTTTGCGATTTGCAAAGAAAACAATTTTGCGCTGCCGGCGGTCAACGTGATTAGCACCGATACCATTAATGCGGTGTTGGAAGCCGCTGCGAAAGCAAAATCGCCCGTCATCATTCAGTTTTCGAACGGCGGTGCGGCTTTCGTTGCCGGTAAAGGTTTGAAATTAGAGGGCCAAGGCTGCTCGATTGCCGGTGCCGTTTCCGGTGCTCACCACGTTCACCGAATGGCGGAACTGTACGGCGTGCCCGTCATCCTGCACACAGACCATGCAGCGAAAAAATTACTGCCTTGGGTGGACGGCATGTTGGATGAAGGCGAAAAATTCTTTGCGGACACCGGCAAGCCGTTGTTTAGCTCGCATATGTTGGATCTGTCCGAGGAAAGCCTGGAAGAGAACATCGAAATCTGCGGCAAATATTTAGCGCGTATGGCTAAAATGGGTATGACCCTGGAAATCGAACTGGGTTGCACCGGAGGCGAAGAAGACGGCGTCGACAATAGCGGTATGGACCACTCGGCGTTGTACACCCAACCGGAAGACGTGGCCTACGCTTACGAACACTTGAACAAAATCAGCCCCAACTTCACGATCGCAGCGTCTTTCGGCAACGTGCACGGCGTTTACTCACCAGGCAACGTCAAATTGACGCCAACAATTCTGGATAACTCGCAAAAATACGTATCCGAAAAATTCGGTCTCCCGTCTAAAGCGTTGACCTTCGTATTCCACGGCGGCTCCGGTTCTTCTGCTGAAGAAATCAAAGAATCCATCAGCTACGGCGTAGTGAAAATGAACATCGACACCGATACCCAATGGGCAACCTGGGAAGGCGTGATGAACTATTACAAGAAAAACGAAGGCTATTTGCAAAGCCAAATAGGCAACCCGGAAGGAGCCGACAAGCCGAATAAAAAATACTATGATCCGCGAGTATGGCAACGTGCCGGTCAAGAAGGCATGGTTGCCCGTTTACAACAGGCCTTTCAAGAGTTGAACGCAGTCAACTCCTTATAACGCACCAATAAGCACGGCAAAGACAATCATAGGTCTTTGCCGTCATTTCTTGGATTGTGTAATGTCAAAATATTGACGCATGTAAACCGTCCAAAGCGCTATTCGTTTCCCCCTTTCCTTTAAAGCTAACGTAATCGTTTGGCTGTTTCTTCTAATACAATGTTTTTTCGACTATTATCAATAACGCAGTTGATTGATGATCCCGAATAAAAGTTAGGCTTTGCTATTGGCCTAATTAGTGCTTTTAAATTATCAAAGGTAGAAAATGGCCGAAAATAAACCGGTGGAAAGCGAAAAAAAATCCTCGAAAAAACTTGTTCTGATTGTTGTTCTTGGTGTGCTGTTGTTGGCAGGTGCGGGTGCCGCCTACTACTTTTTAATGTATAAACCCGCCGAATCGAACCATGATGCGGAACGTAGCGAACAGATCGAGCAACAATCGGAAATTAGTAACGCCAAACAAGAGGAACAGGGCTTCTATTACGCGCTAGACGCGCCGTTGATGGTCAATTTCCCACCGGGTTCCAGCGCTAGAATCGTTAAAGTTGCCGTAACCGTATTGGTCAAAGACGAATCAAGTGTGGCTACCTTAAAAAAACATGAGCCTATGATACGCAATAACTTATTGATGACGATTAGTTCGATCGGCGCTGACAACATGAAAACTTTAGAAGGCAAACAGGAGTTGAGGGCAACGATGCTAACAGAAATAGGAAAAGTCATGGAAAAGATGGCTGGAGCGAATACCGCTAAAGACGTTTTTTTCACCGAATTCGTAATGCAATAAATGTCAACTGCAGACTTACTTTCGCAAGACGAAATTGACGCACTGCTCCATGGTGTCGATGATGGGGATATCGATACGGTTCCAGACGAGGATCAGGAGGAGGCAAGAGCGACCCGCTTATATGACTTTAATAGCCAAGAACGTATCGTACGCGGCCGGATGCCGACCTTGGAAATGGTCAATGAACGCTTCGCACGCTATTTTCGGATATCGTTATTTAACTTTCTTCGGCGGGCCGCCGAAATTTCGGTATCAGGCATTCAGGTGCAAAAATTTTCGGAGTTTATTCAGAGCCTGTTCGTTCCAACCAACTTGAATGTCATTCGTATGTCGCCGTTGCGAGGCCGTGCCCTGATCATCATGGAGCCGCGCCTGGTGTTTACCGCAGTCGATAACTTTTTTGGCGGCGGCGGTCAGTTTTATAACAAGGTGGAAGGACGCGAGTTTACGCCGACCGAAATGCGGATCATCCGCTTGATTTTGGATCTGGTTTTCAAAGACCTGGCCGAGGCGTGGAAGCCGGTGATGGATGTGAATTTCGATTACGTCAATTCGGAGGTCAACCCTCAATTCGCTAATATTGTAAGTCCGTCGGAAATCGTCGTAATCTCAACGATTCATGTAGAACTGGAGGGTGGCGGAGGCGATATTAACATGGCCTTGCCATACACGATGATAGAACCGATTCGGGAGTTATTGGATGCGGTGACTAGCGATAGAGGTGAAATTGATGGACGCTGGCAGGAATCGCTCAGAACCGAGATTATGCGCAGCCAGGTCACGTTGAGCAGCAATCTGATAGAGAAGGAAATGTTAATCAGCGATGTGATCGAATTAAAAAAGGGCGATGTAATCCCATTCGAGATGCCTGAAAGCGTGCTGTTGGATGTGGAAAATGTGCCCGTGTTTAGAGGCAAGCTCGGCTTGTCCGATGGAAATTACGCGATTGAGATCATTGAAAAAATCTCCTCCGAAAATCAGTGATAGTGTTGATAGATCAAAAATATGAGCGAAAATGACGAATTGAATGACGAATGGGCGGCAGCGATGAACGAGCAAGCCGGCGGCGAGGCGGATTGGGAGCAGGCGATGAAAGAACAGCAGGCCGGCACAGCGAAAAGTAGCGGCTACGAAGCGGCGGAGTTTCCGAATCTTGACGATCATCCTCAGAAGCCTCAAGGCAACGCCGATGAAGTCAAGTTGGACGTGATTCTGGATGTTCCGGTTACGATGTCGTTGGAAATTGGTAGGACAAAAATCAATATACGGAATTTGTTGCAGTTGAACCAAGGCTCCGTTGTCGAGTTGGATCGTTTTGCCGGCGAGCCCATGGATGTACTAGTCAACGGTACATTAGTGGCTCACGGAGAAGTGGTGGTCGTAAACGATAAATTCGGAATCCGCCTCACCGACATTATTAGTCCCTCCGAACGAGTTAGAAAATTGGGTTGATGTCGATAAATAGCCGATTTACGTTAATCATCGGGATTTTAGCTAACTTTGCCAGTTACGCGGGCGAAGAAAATCTGCAGCGGCAAACAAAGGCCGGCGTGGTTTCCTACGCCGATGTCCTGCAATGGATGCTCAGCTTGGGCGCCGTTTTGTTGATATTCGGGCTATTCGTTTGGATGCTACGCAAGGCAGGCCAATTTTCAATTCACGGTAAAAGCGACTTGGCCATTATTGCCGGTTTATCTTTAGGTATGCGGGAAAAATTGGTTCTGGTAAAAGTTGGAAAAAAACAACTATTGCTCGGCGTTACTCCGGGACGCGTCGACAAACTGATGGAGCTTGAGGGTGAGGAACGTCTGTTCCAGAGTCGGGCGGACATAAGCGGTGCCGGAACATTCGCAAACAGATTGCAGCAAGTCTTACAGAGTAAGGCGGATGTATAAGCGTACCGGGCTCAGGTCGATCTTAGCGTTGATGACCTTACTGGCGCCTGCAGAATTATGGGCGGCAGCGCCGGGAATAGAAGCCATCACCGTTACGACTAATCCCAAAGGCGGCGAGACTTATACGGTCACGATCCAAATTCTAGCTATCATGACGATGCTGACTTTATTGCCGGCATTGTTGTTAGCCATGACCTCGTTTACCCGCATCATGATTGTTCTGGGTTTGTTGAGACAAGCATTAGGCGCCCAGCAAGCGCCCAGCAACCAGGTCTTGCTGGGCTTATCGCTATTCTTGACTGTCTTTATTATGATGCCGGTTTTGGATAAGGTGAATGAAACAGCCGTTCAGCCTTATTTAGAGGAAAAAGTAGACGCAATCAACGCATTGCAACTCGCTTCCGAACCGTTCAGACAATTCATGTTAAGACAAACTCGCGAAAGCGATATCGAGATGTTTGTCAGAATTTCCGGCAAGGATAACATCGATAAGCCCGAAGACCTGCCGTTTTCATTATTGGTGCCGGCATACCTGACCAGTGAGTTGAAAACCGCATTTCAGATCGGATTCCTGATTTTCCTGCCTTTCCTGGTGATTGACTTAGTGGTAGCCAGCGTTCTGATGTCTATGGGGATGATGATGTTGTCCCCAATGATCGTATCGCTACCTTTCAAGATTATGCTGTTTGTTTTGGCCGACGGCTGGTCGCTAGTGCTGGAAATGCTGGCCGCAAGTTTTTACGTATAAGCAGAGAGCACCCAAATGACGCCGGATACCATCTCTATCATCGCTCAAGAAACGGTTTGGGTGGCTTTGAAATTGATGGGGCCGATATTATTGTCGTCGTTGGCGGTTGGTCTGGTGATATCGATGTTTCAAGCCGCAACCTCCATCCAGGAACAAACCCTGACGTTCATCCCGAAACTGGCTACGATTATTTTAGTGTTGATGATTGCCGGCCCGGGCATGCTGCAAATGCTGATCGATTATTTTCAGGATTTGGTGCGCGAAATTCCTAATTTAATAGGATGAATATTCAAGAAGACGAGTTGATTGCTTATCTCGCTTCATTCGTCTGGCCCTTCGTGCGAGTAAGCTCCATGTTCATAACTATCCCTGTTATTGGCGTACGTTCGGTTCCGGGGCGCATAAGGGTGATGTTGAGCCTATTAATTACTTTTGTGATATCACCCGTTTTACCGCAAATGCCCGTCGTCGATCTATTTAGCGCTGACGGGCTGATAGTGACCGCTCAGCAGCTGATATTGGGACTGTCGGCCGGCTTTATTTTGCAGATGGTGTTTTCCATCGTGTTAATGGCCGGCCAATTGATCGCTTATAGCATGGGCTTGGGATTCGGATCGTTGGTTGATCCGGTCACCGGTGTGCAAACGCCGGTGATCGCGCAGCTTTTTGTGATTGCGTCTAGCCTATTGTTTTTGGCCGTTGATGGACATCTGCTTTTGATCGAAATGTTGGCACAGAGTTTTACGACATTGCCGGTTTCGGCGGTTGGCTTGGATAAGGCCGGTCTATGGCGGTTGATTGCCTGGAGTAGCCAGATTTTCGCGGGCGGGGTGTTATTGGCTTTACCGATCATGGCGGCTCTTTTGTTCGTCAATATCAGCTTTGGGATTGCCTCTAAAGCCGCTCCTCAGCTGCAGCTTTTCGGTGTCGGTTTCCCGATAACCATCCTGTTGGGGATGGCGTTGATTTGGGTCGGGTTGGCGACGGTATTGGAAGGTTTTACCGAGATGTTACACGAAGGCTTCATGTTGATTAGTCAGCTGTTAAGGATCAGTTGATGGCGGAAGATACCGGTCAAGATAGAACCGAAGACCCTACCGCGAAACGGCTGGACGAATCGCGGAAAAAGGGTCAAGTGCCTCGCTCGAAAGAGCTCAATACTTTCGTGACTTTGATAGTCAGCGCTGCGTTGTTCGTTTTTACGGGGCAGTCGATGGTGAACGGTTTGCTGAAGATGATGAAACACCAGTTTGAACTGTCTCGTCCCGTCATATTCGATCCGGCAACGCCTGTAAACTATTTCAAATTAGCCGTGACCGAAGGATATATGGTCATTTTGCCGTTGATGATTGTCCTGTTAATCGCGGATTTATTAACGCCGATGCTGATGGGGGGCTGGAACTTTTCCAACGAAGCATTAGGGCCAAAATTCTCAAAGCTGAATCCGCTTGAAGGCATAAAAAGAATCGTCGGTATTCAAGGCGTCGTCGAACTGATCAAAGCCATTATAAAGGTGTTATTAATTGGCCTTGTCGCTTGGAATCTGTTTGATTTTTATCTTGATGATTTCATGAGTTTGAGTCGCTTGACTTCCGAGCGGGCGATCCATCGCGCCGGCGAGATCATTGTCATTTGCGTATTGGTGTTGAGTTCCACTTTCTTGCTGTTGGTGTTGATCGACGTACCTTACCAGTTATGGAATCATCATCGGCAGTTGAAAATGACTAAACAGGAAGTGCGCGATGAAATGAAAGAGTCCGAAGGTAGTCCCGAAGTCAAAAGTAAAATTCGACAAATGCAGATGCAGGCCTCGCAGAGACGGATGATGGAAGCAGTGCCCTCGGCCGATGTAATTGTGACCAATCCCAGCCATTTTGCCGTGGCCTTAAAATACGATCCAAACAGCAGCGGCGCGCCAATTTTGGTGGCGAAGGGGGTCGATTTGATCGCTGCCCAAATTCGTAATATCGCGTTGGCTAATAAAGTAACGCTGGTGGCGGCGCCTGCTTTGGCGAGGGCTTTATATTATTCAACCGAACTCAATCACGAGATTCCGCGAGGATTATTCTTAGCCGTGGCACAAATACTGGCCTATGTGTTCCAATTGCGGACGGCGACGCAGCAAGGCTGGGGTAAGCCGGCGCCGCCGATTGATATTCAAGTGCCCGATGAATTCAGGCAATAAGTTCGAGTCGAGCCGACCATGGATTTTGCAAAAATCGTAAATACATTGAAATCTTTGACGGGACTGGGTCTTGGCGCGCCTTTAGTCATCGTCATGCTGTTGGCGCTGTTGGTGTTGCCGTTGCCGGCGTTCATGCTGGACTTGTTTTTCACCTTCAATATCGCCTTTTCATTAATCATTCTATTGGTGGTTATCTATGCGATGAAACCTTTGGAATTTGCGGCGTTTCCGACGGTTATCCTGGTTGCTACCTTATTGCGGTTGGCGCTTAACGTCGCGTCGACCCGAGTCGTTTTAATGAAAGGACATGAAGGCGGGGATGCGGCAGGCAAGGTGATCGAGGCCTTTGGTTCATTCGTGATCGGCGGCAACTTTGCCGTGGGCATCGTCGTTTTTGCGATTTTGGTCGTCATCAATTTCGTAGTGGTTACCAAAGGCGCCGGGCGAGTCGCCGAGGTCAGCGCAAGGTTTACGCTGGACGCAATGCCGGGTAAACAAATGGCCATCGACGCCGACTTGAATTCCGGATTGATCAATCAGGACGAAGCTAGGGCGAGGCGTGAAGAAGTCGCGGCCGAGGCGGACTTTTATGGATCAATGGACGGTGCCAGTAAATTCGTGCGCGGCGACGCCGTGGCCGGCATCATCATTTTATTCGTCAATATGATAGGCGGTCTGGCGATCGGCGTCGGCCAGCACGACATGAGTTTTTCCGAGGCGACCAATGTTTACGTCTTGTTGACTATCGGTGACGGCTTGGTCGCGCAAATTCCGGCACTGCTGTTATCCGTGGCCTCGGCCATGGTGGTTACCCGGGTTCGGGGTAGCAAGCAGGATCTGGGCAATCAGGTTTCCAGTCAATTATTCGATGACCCTAAAGCCCTGATTGTCGCTGCAAGTGTGATGGGCCTGATTGGAATCATTCCGGGTATGCCGAATTTGGTGTTCATATTATTGGCGTCGGCCCTGGCCGGGGCCGCTTATCTGATCGATCGCAGACGTAAGCTTGAAGAAGAAAAAGCCCTGGAGATGGCGCGCGTCGTTACGCCGCAGCAACAGATGGCGAAAGCCGAAATCAAGGAATTGGGCTGGGATGACGTCATGCCGGTCGATACTATAGGTTTGGAAGTAGGATATCGTCTGATTCCATTGGTCGATAGGAACCAAGGCGGTCAGCTGATGACGCGTATAAAAGGGGTTAGAAAAAAACTTTCCCAAGAACTCGGTTTTCTGATTCCGTCGGTACACATCCGCGACAACTTGGATTTGTCGCCGACGGCTTATCGCATTTCGTTGATGGGCGTTACCGTCGGCGAAGCCGAAATCCTGCCGGACAAAGAAATGGCTATCAATCCCGGGCGCGTGTTCGGAAGCCTGCAAGGAGCCGCTTGTAAGGATCCCGCTTTTGGCCTGGATGCTGTCTGGATAGAGCCGTCCCAAAAAGACCACGCTCAAACGTTAGGCTACACAGTGGTCGATCCCGGTACAGTAGTTGCCACGCATCTGAGTCATATTTTACAAACAAATGCGCACGAGCTATTCGGTTATGAAGAGGCGCAGCAGTTAATGGACAATCTGGCTAAAGTAGCGCCTAAATTAGTGGAAGATCTGGTGCCTAAAACATTGCCATTGGGTATTGTGGTTAAGGTATTGCAGAATTTATTGCAAGAACGCGTTTCAATACGCGATATCCGGACGATCGCCGAAACTTTGGCGGAGTACGGCAGCAAGAGTCAAGATCCGGACATCTTAACCTCGGCAGTCAGAACAGCGCTCGGGCGATCAATTGTTCATGAAATCAACGGGATACAGACGGAGATTCCGGTGATCACACTTGATCCGAGTTTGGAACAGATATTGCACAGGTCCTTGCAGACGGCAAGTGAGGGCGGTGCAGGGTTGGAGCCGGGTTTGGCCGAACAAATGCATCAGTCATTGGAAGAGAGCGCACAACGCATGGAAATAGAAGGACAGGCACCGGTATTATTGGTTTCCTCTTTTATCAGACCCTGGTTGGCGCGCTTCGTCCGTCATTCGATTCCCGGCTTGCATGTGCTGGCATACAACGAGATACCACAGGATAGGCAAATCCGAGTAGTTTCCACTGTTGGCCAGAGTGCTTAACGATTAAAGAGGACAAGCGATGAAAATTAAACGCTTTTTTGCATCAGATATACGTCAGGCCATGCGTATGGTCAAAGAGGAGTTGGGCGCCGATGCCGTCATCATGTCCAATCGCGCAGTCGATGGCGGAGTCGAAATCGTCGCCGCGCGCGATTTCGACGAACAGCTTATTCATAAAAATCTGAAAAAGCAGCAAGAAGATGAGCTAATCGCAAAGCGTTTGAAAAAATACGATTTGCCCGAATTTGCCGGCGATAACAAGCCCGCCCATTTGCTGAGCAGCGCACGTAAGCGCGGTAATGAATCGGAAAGTCAGCTAAAACGCAACATGGATCAATATTTGGGTTATGCCGAAAAAGTGCAACTAGCCGCGTCGAACGTACAACAAATTACTGAAAAGTTGAAAACGGCGGAAAAAAAACCGGCATGGGCCGCTTCCGATGTCATGCGTAAGGCTGACCCCATGGGCATCAAGCCAGTGCCGGGAGCCGTCTCGCAGGATAAATTCATCGAGGAAATGCGCAAGGAAATGAAAGATATGCGGGCTATGTTAGATGAGAAATTATCTATCATTACCCATTTGCCGCGGTCCGACGAGCAACCGATGCGGCAAGAATTGTTCGATCGCTTAACAGACTGCGGGTTTTCCAGAGCCCTGGCTAATAAGATTACCAACCGATTAGGCAGCCACAAACAATTGGATGCCGCGTGGACGAAGGCGCAGGAAATGCTGGCCGGAGCGGTGCCCGTGGCGGACGATCATCTTATAGAGCATGGCGGGATTGCGGCATTGGTTGGTTCAACCGGGGTTGGTAAGACAACCACAATTGCCAAATTGGCCGCGCAATTTATCCTTAAACACGGTACCCGGGAAATCGCTTTGATCACCACGGACAATTATCGTATCGGAGCGCATGAGCAAATCAATACCTATGGCAAAATATTGGATGTACCCGTGCGTGTAGCCGGCGATGCAGACGAATTGCGTCGGCACATTGACAGTCTCTCCGAAAAGCGCTTGATTCTTATCGATACCGCCGGGATGAGCCAACGGGATCTCCGCCTGGCGGAACAATTGAAAACCTTGCAGCACGGTGATTTGCCGATTCAATCTTATTTGGTTATGTCCGCTACCACGCAATACAAAGCCGCTTTAGAAATTATGGATGCGTTCCGGATGCTTGAGCCACAAGCGACTATACTGACTAAATTTGACGAGGCGGCAAGCAAGGCCACGGCGTTGTCGGCATTAATCGAAAGACGCCTGCCATTATCGTTCGTTACCGACGGCCAACAAGTACCGGAAGATATTTATACGCCGGATGCCGAAACGCTAGTGCAGCAATGTATGTTAATAGATAGTGATGATCAGGGCCTCGAGTCCGTAAATTATGATAATTGGCTGGCGGAAAGTCATGCATAAATCGTTCGACCAGGCGGCTGGGATTAGGCAAATGAAACATATGAAACCGATTCGAGTGATCGCCGTGACCAGCGGCAAAGGCGGTGTAGGTAAAACCAACATATCGGTCAATATCGGGGTGGCGATGGCTAAAGCGGGGCGACGCGTAGCCATATTGGATGCCGATATGGGCTTGGCCAATGTCGATATTCTGTTGGGCATGTTCCCGGAATTCAATCTTTCCCATGTGTTAAGCGGCGAAAAGACCTTGAAGCAGATTATGATGACCGGGCCGGCCGGCTTAAAAATCATTCCCGCCTCTTCAGGTATTCAGCGCATGTCCGATTTGTCCAGCATCGAACAAGCCGGAGTGATAAGGGCTTTTAGCGAAATAGATAATGATTTGGACGTGCTGATCGTCGACACCGCGGCGGGTATTTCAAGCACCGTTGTAAACTTCGCGCGCGCTAGCCAGGAAATTATCGTGGTGGTTTGCGACGAACCCACCTCGTTGGCGGATGCTTACGCCTACATCAAATTATTGAATCGAGATTACGGGCTGAATAGCTTTCACGTCATTACCAACATGGTGCAGTCGGCCGAGCACGGGCAGGCCTTATTCAGTAAGTTGAATAAAGTCACTGACCGATATCTGGATGTGGCTTTACAGTTTGTCGGAGCGGTACCTATTGACGACTATCTGAAGAAATCCGTACAGAAGCAAACGCCGGTGGTCGAAGCGTTTCCTCAGAGTAAGTCGGCGTTGGCGATCAAGAACTTGGCGCGTAAAATCGATAATTGGCCTATCAAACATAAGGCCGGCGGGTATTTGGAATTCTTTATCGAACGTATGATTCAGTATAGCGCGCGGGAGGATGTGGCGTGAACGGAGCGGCAATGTACGCTGCGATGCAAGTTGGGAACACCGATGAGATGGTCGTCCAGCATGCGCCGTTGGTTAAACGCATTGCCTATCATTTAATCGGACGTTTGCCCGACACGGTACAAATAGAAGACTTGATTCAAGCCGGTATGCTTGGACTTTTGGAGGCCGTTAAACATTACGACGCCGGTCAAGGCGCTAGTTTTGAGACCTATGCCGGCATCCGCATACGCGGGGCGATGTTGGACGAATTGCGCCGTGCCGATTGGACGCCGCGCTCGGTACATAAAAAAGCGCGAATGGTCGCGGGTGCGATTCGCGAAGTTGAAAACCAACTGGGCCGCGACGCGAAGGATAGCGAAGTCGCGGTCCATTTGGGCATAGATCTGCAAGAATACCGTCAGATTCTGCAAGATGCGTTATCGTGTAAAACGTTTAGCGTCGAAGAATTGGTTCAGGGTGAAGACAGTGTCATTGACGAGATCCATGACGAAAGCCAACCGGAAAACCTACTCATTCAACAGGGTTTTCAGCAAGCATTGGCCAAAGCCATCGCCGAATTGCCCGAAAGAGAGCGCTTGGTGGTCTCGCTTTACTATGATGAAGAATTAAATTTACGTGAAATCGGTGAGGTGTTGGAAGTCAGTGAATCAAGAGTCAGTCAGATCTGTAGCCAGGCTATGTTGAGGCTCAGGGCAAGGCTTGCGGATTGGATAGACCGAAAAGATAATAGCGCAAAGGATTGATTTAAAAAGAATTATTTGAGCCGACATGGTTGTGGCGCTAAAATTAAAGACTTTGCAAGCAACATTAAATAATCTGGCTGGAGATTATCCTTGGATACAAACATGAAAATTCTGATTGTCGACGATTTTTCGACAATGCGGAGAATAATAAGAAATCTACTGAAAGATTTGGGATTTACCAATACCGTCGAAGCGGATGACGGTAAGACGGCATTGCCTATATTGCAAAAAGGCGGCATCGATTTTTTGATTACGGACTGGAACATGCCCGGCATGACCGGAATCGACTTGCTGAAAGCGGTCAGAGCCAATCCGGATTTGGCCGACATTCCGGTGTTGATGGTTACCGCGGAAGCGAAGCGTGAGCAGATCATATTGGCGGCACAAGCCGGTGTGAACGGTTATGTGATTAAACCTTTTACCGCCGCAACTCTGAAAGAAAAAATCGAAAAGATATTTGAACGTATCGCGGGCTGAGCAGGAGATTGAACGATGAGCGACGATCTTCTGAGATTGGCGAAAGATCTGGTCGTAGCGCTGGAAAACGGCGACCAAGCGGCTGCCGACGGAATACTGGATGAATTAGCGGGTTTTCGGGAAACGCAGTTGTTCAAGGAAATCGGGCGGCTGACTCGTCAGCTACATGACACCATGGTGAGTTTTAGCGTGGATGCCAGAATCGCCGCCATGACAGAACATGATATCCCGGATGCGAAAGAGCGCCTGCATTACGTCATTACGATGACCGAACAGGCGGCCGATCAAACGTTGACGGTAGTGGAAAACTTATTACCGATTTCGCAAACCCTGAACGAACAAGTGGAAAGACTATCGAGCAAGTGGGGGCGTTTTTTGGATCGTGAGATGCCGCTTGCCGAGTTTAAAGCAATGAGTGCGGAAATGACTGAATATTTCAAGCAGTCAAGGCGGGATTTGGTTCATGTTCAATCCGGTTTGAACGATATTTTGATGGCACAAGGTTTTCAAGATATTACCGGACAGATCATCCGCCGCGTGATCGAGCTGGTGCAAGAGCTGGAAGTCAGCATGGTCAAACTGATTAGTGTTTCAGGACGCAAAGCTGCGGCAAGCGAAGCCGGCGAAAAGCCCGGCGAATTACCCGGCCCCGTGGTTCCGGGGGTCGACGATAGGGAAGGCGACGTGGCCACCAGTCAAGTGGATGTTGACGATCTATTATCCAGCCTAGGGTTTTAGGGATATAGCATGGCAATTGATCTAGACGACGAAATATTGCAGGATTTCCTGGTCGAAGCGGGGGAGATTCTGGAGCAATTAAATGAACAATTAGTTCAGCTGGAACAATCGCCACAGGATTTTGATTTACTCAACGCGATCTTTCGGGGCTTTCACACCGTAAAAGGCGGCGCAGGTTTTTTGAGCATTAATGCTTTAGTCGAAATCTGTCATAGTGCCGAAGACGTGTTTAATACGCTGCGTCAAGGCGACCGGAAAGTTACGGCGGACTTAATGGATGTCATCTTGCAGGTGCTCGATATCGTCAACGACATGTTTATCGATGTCCGCGCCGGCCGGATGCCGGCCGCTGCGCCGGCCGATTTATTGGCTAGGGTAAAATCTTACGCGATTAGCGATGCCGGTGAGGCGGAGCACATGGATCAGCCCCCCTCGGTTGCGCCGGAGGAAAATGCGCCCGTTCCGGAAACAGAGTCGGCCCAAGATTTAGTGGCGCAAGAATTTGACGCCATGCTGGATGCAAACGAACTGCATGCTTCGACGGAAGCAGGTGCCGATTCTGATGACATCAGCGAACAGGAATTTGAAGATCTGCTGGATGCTTTGCATGGTAAGGGCGGATCGCCCACGCCTAAACATTCGCCCGCAGCCGGTGACGATTTGATCACCGAAGAAGAGTTTGAAAACCTGCTTGATGAACTCCACGGTAAGGGTAAGTTCAAAGCCCCGGTTGATTCAGGCAAGCAGCCGGCCGGTTCCGGAGATATTACCGAAGAAGAATTCGAGCAGCTGCTTGACGAATTGCACGGAAAGGGCAAATTTGACGGCAGCGTTGCCCGGAAATCGGCTGATCTTTCTTTAGGCCCCGCGGCTGCCGGCAACTCGCATCCGGAGCCGGAGCCGGTCGAACCGGTGAGGCCGACCATTAGCCGGGCGGTAGAGCCGGAGTTAAAGACTAGCCCGGACGAAGGCAAACGGAGAAGCGGAACCCAAGCCGGCCTCCATGATACCGTGGCGGAAAAAAACAAACCCGCCGTGCCGCAGGCGGACACAACGGTCCGTGTGGATACGCATATTCTTGACGATATTATGAATATGGTCGGCGAGTTGGTTTTGGTCCGCAACCGATTTCAGACTTTAAAGGCCAATTTGGAGGGCGACGAACAGATATCCAAAGCCATTTCCAATTTGGATGTCGTCACTGCGGATTTGCAGTTGGCGGTCATGAAAACGCGCATGCAGCCGATCAAAAAAGTCTTTGGGCGTTTCCCGAGAGTAGTGCGGGACTTGGCCAGAAACCTTAAGAAAGAAATTCGGCTGGAATTAATAGGAGAAGAAACCGATCTGGATAAAAACTTAGTTGAAGCCTTGGCCGATCCTCTGGTGCACTTGGTCAGAAATGCGGTCGATCATGGTATTGAGATGCCGGAGGAGCGTGCGGCAAAGGGTAAGCCGCGTGAAGGGGTAGTGGTGCTCAAAGCTTCTCAAGAGGGAGATCATATTCAGCTTTCTATTCAAGACGACGGCAAGGGCATGAACCCGGAAGTCTTGCGCCGCAAAGTCGTCGAAAAAGGTCTGATGGATGAGGAGACCGCCGCAAGACTGGATGACAAGGAATGCTACAACCTGATTTTCTTACCGGGTTTTTCCACCAAAGTCGAAATTTCCGATGTTTCAGGCCGAGGTGTCGGCATGGACGTTGTAAAAACCCGTATTACGCAAATGAATGGCGTGGTCGAAATCGACTCGGTGGAAGGCAAGGGCAGCAATATCATCATTAAAGTGCCGTTGACTTTAGCGATCATGCCGACTTTGATGGTGAAATTGGGCCGGCAAGCTTTCGCATTGCCGCTGGCCAGTGTGCTCGAGATCTTGGATCTGGACTTAAGCAAATCCAATAAGGTTGATAATCAGCTAGTGGTGATGGTTAGGAATCGGGCGTTGCCATTGTTTTACTTGAGCGAATGGTTGATTAATGACCCTAATTACACGCTGAATAAACAAACGACGCACAGTCATGTGGTGGTGGTAAACGCCGGCGGTCGTCAGGTCGGTTTCGTAGTGGATCAACTGATCGGACAGGAAGAAGTCGTGATTAAGGCTTTAGGGGCTCAACTACACGGATTAGAAGGATTGGCCGGTGCGACCATCACCGGCGACGGCAGAATTGCGCTGATCCTGGATGTGCCGGGTTTAATGAAAAAATATGCCAATTAATATAGTCTCGCGGATGCCGCTTGATAAACCATGGGCAAGCTACTGTCGTAGCGATTTGAAGCGCTTCCGTATTTAAAGTTTAGAGTTGATGGATATTTTAAGCATCATCGGAGTTCTAGTCGGTTTTTCCGCCGTAATCGGCGGAAACTTAATGGCGGGGGGCGAACTCGGTTCGCTAGTTAATTTTCACGCGGCCGTAATTGTGGTTGGCGGTACCTTGGGCGCGACCTTATTGCAATTTCCACCGAAGATCTTTTTCCGAAGTTTACGGATTGCGGTCTGGATTTTGAAGCCGGAAAATCTCCAAATGACTAAGCAAATCGAAAAAATAGTGCGTTGGAGCACGATAGCAAGAAAGGAAGGTTTATTGGGTTTGGAAAGCGTGATCGACCGGGAAATCGACGGTTTTGCCAAAAAGGGTTTGCAATTATTAGTTGACGGCAACGAGCCGGAAGTGATCCGCGATTGCTTGGAGGTCGAATTATCCACTAAAGAACATCTGGATATGCAAGCCGCTCGAGTTTTCGATGCGATGGGCGGATTTTCGCCGACGATAGGCATTATCGGTGCCGTCATCGGATTGATTCACGTGATGCAGAACTTGGCTAAGCCGGAACTTTTGGGCGCCGGAATCGCCACGGCGTTTGTGGCAACCATCTACGGCGTCGGTCTTGCCAACTTGTTGTTCATTCCGGTTGCCAATAAATTAAAAGGACATATTTTCCGCATATCTCATGCCAGGGAGATGGTGATTGAAGGGATATCCTCAATTGCCGAAGGCGAAAACCCGCGCAATATCGAGTTGAAGCTTTCCGGGTTTTTGTTGGATAAATAAACCCTATCCGTTATGGCCAGACGCAAAAGACGAGATATGCAGGAAGCAGAACATCAAGACCGCTGGATGGTGTCCTTTGCCGATTTCATTACCTTGTTGTTTGCCTTCTTCGTCGTGATGTACTCGATTTCTTCGGTTAATAAAGGTAAATACGAAACCTTTTCCGAATCGTTAGATAAGGCTTTGTTTCACGAACAAAAAGTCGTAAAAGAGGCCGAACCGATTCAAGTCGGCAGCATTCCAACCAGAGTTCAACCCATAGAGTTGCCCAATCTGATGACGGTTTCGGAAGAAGAGCATCAATTAAGCGAGGAAATCAAGGAAGAGAAACGCCGCTTGGATGAGGTGTCGGATGAGTTTCAGCGGGCGCTAAAGCCTTTTGTCGAGAGCCAACTGGTTGGCATTAACAAACACGATTTTTGGGTGGAACTGGAAATGAACAGCGAACTGCTTTTCGCCAGCGGCAGCGCGGAGATTTCTCCCAAAGCCATTCCGGTGTTGGAGAAGGTGGCCGAGGTGGTGCGGGATGTGCCCAATGTCATTAACGTCGAAGGTTATACCGACGATGTGCCGATTTCGACCGGCATCTATCCGTCGAATTGGGACTTGTCTTCAGCCCGGGCAACCAATGTGGTCAAGGAACTGGTGAGAAATAATATTCCGCCGACACGGCTATCCGCCGTCGGCTACGGCGAATTTCATCCGGCTGCCGATAACTCGACTGAAGAGGGCCGATTTAAGAATCGGCGAGTGGTTTTGGTGTTGATGTCGCAAGCGTTCGCGCGTTACGGCATGACCGATGTAGAGCGGGCTAGGGTACTGAAGTTGGCGCCGACCGAACAATAACTAGCCCTAAATAAACGAGTGCCTTAACTATCCGCACGAATATGAAAATATGGTCAGTGTCCAATCAGAAAGGTGGCGTGGGTAAAACCACATCGGTGGTGACCTTGGGCGGTCTTTTGTCGTCTTGGGGCTTTAACACCTTGTTGGTGGATCTGGATCCGCATGGCTCATTGACCAGCTATTTCAAAATGAATCCGGACGAAATCGAATTCGGCGTATACAACCTGTTCCGCGATACCAGCGAGAAAAAGAAGAATGTCGATCCGGAGATTTACATTACTCAAACTCAGTTCGATGGATTGGCGGTTTTGCCGGCGTCCACAGCGATAGCCACGCTGGACAGGCAAGTCGCCCAGATGGGCGGTATGGGGTTGGTAGTGGCTGCCGCATTGGCTAAGTTAAATGACCGGTATGATTATGTGATTATCGACAGCCCTCCGATGCTGGGCGTGCTGATGATCAATGCGTTGGCCGCCTGCGACCAATTAGTCGTTCCGGTTTTAGCGGAGTTTTTAGCCTTAAAAGGCTTGGAAAGGATGGTACATACCATCAATATGGTGTTTCATTCCCGCAAAACGGCTCCCCGCTACACGATAGTGCCTACCATGTACGATAAGCGTACTCGGGCCGCTCGGGAAAGCCTGTTGGCGTTACATCAGAAATATCCCGGAAATACTTGGAGATCCGTCATTCCGGTGGATACCAAAGTACGCGACGCTAGCCAGGAAGGCGTACCGCTACCGTTGTTCGATAAAAATGCCAAAGCCGTTGAAGCGTATTCGGAATTATTGGAACTATTGTTGCTTGAAAAAACCGGTGACAAGCAATTGGCAAACCCGGCATGAATCAGGAAAAATCAATTAAGCAAATTGTTCATCAACGATTGGCGCTCGACGTCTATTTGAGAACTTTATTAGATGAAGTCCCGGAGGCCGACGCTGATGAGCCGAATGGTCATGGCCAGCCGGTTGCCGGGCCAGCCTTGGATAATGATTTTTTGCTCTCGGCACCCAAACCGGTGCAGGAAGACCTATCGATATTGGAACTTCCGCAAACTGCGCTTGCTCCAGCCGAAAATCCGTCTAAACTACACGTTCCCTCTGTCATGCCCGATTGGGCTCTGACAGAGTTCCACGCGTTGTTTTTTAAAGTTGGGCATTTGATTTTGGCGACCCCGCTGGTCGAATTATCACGGACGATAAAGAACGACCGCAAACCGGGCAAGATGCCCGGCCAACCTTCTTGGTTTATGGGATTATTAAATGAGCATGATAGTCGGATCGGCGTGTTGGATACCGGACAACTCCTTTTTGGCAAGCATCGCGGCAGCCAACGGGATTTGGATAAGCAGCCGTTTAAAAGTATTCTGATTACGCAGGACAAGCGTTGGGGCTTGGCCTGCGACGAGGTGCTTTCCGTCGGTAAGTTAAGTCCGGAAAAAGTGAGATGGCGTACCAATCGACAAAAAAGACCCTGGCTGATTGGTACGGTCATAGAAGAATTGACTGCAATTGTCGACTTACAAGAACTAGTGCCACACCGAAGAATACGAACTTAAAGTTTATTGGAACGAATAACATGAGCGAAGATAAAAAGCCAAGCGATCCCATTATGCAATGGGTCACTTTTTGCTTGGGTGAAGAAAAGTACGGTATCAACGTCATGCAAGTACAGGAGGTACTGCGGGTCAGTGAAATTGCGCCCGTACCCGGAGCGCCGCCGTACGTATTAGGTATCATCAATTTGCGCGGTAACGTTGTCACTGTGATCGACACGCGCAATCGCTTCGGCTTGGCGTCAAAGGAACCGGAGGATGCTTCCCGCATCGTCATCATAGAGACCGACCGGCATATCATCGGCATATTGGTCGATAGCGTTGCCGAAGTTGTGGAAATGCGGGCTTCGGAGATTGAAACCGCTCCCAATGTCGGCAATGAAGAAAGCGCGAAATACATCCAGGGGGTAACCAGCCGGGATAACCAGTTATTGATTTTGGTGGATTTAAACAAGTTTCTCAGTGAAGACGAAAAAGCTGAGCTGGATATGTTTTAAATCGTTGCGATAAGACTTTTAAGATGGAAGAGCTCAAACCCATTGGTCCTACTCCTTATATACCCAACGTCAAAAAGATTGAACGCGACGAACAACGAAAGACTCGTCCGGATAAAGATAGGCGGCAGGCGAAAGACGACGCGTCTGATGCCGATGAGCGGGCCGATACCCCGCACACTGTTCGGCACATCGATGAAATTGTCTAATGAATGATGTTGCGTTGATCGCTATTGCCGCGGCGGCCTTGCTGTTTGTGATGACCGCCTCGGCACTGATTTACTTATGGCGCGCGCAGCAAAAGCTGAAACAAGACGTTCAGGCGTTGACGAAGAAATTGCAGGGCAGTATCGACGATGTCGCAGGACTTTGCTCGGCAGCCGTTTCGGTCGACCAGCGCTTGGCGATTAATGAATCGCGCCTGGAGGGGATGCTTGAAAACATCAACATGCCGCCAACACCGGCCGAATATGAAGAGGTTCCGGAACAGCCGCAGCCTCGGGGCTATGAATTGGCGATAGAAAAAATCCGCCGCGGCGCCGATGTCGACGACTTGGTAAAGAGTTGCGGACTAACGCATGATGAAGCCGTATTGCTAATTCGACTACACGGACGATAATCCATTTTTCCGCTCGCAGCCAGTCAAATTAATACCGATTCTAAGGATACGATGCAGTTGTCAACGGCAATGTTTGATAAATGGCAATCAGCCCCTATCGCTAGCCTTCTGGCCTTTATTCTGGTCTTACCCTCGTTTGAAATGCCGAAGATGGTATTTTTATGGCTGTTTATCGTGCTGGCCGGCGCGACTTTTTGGAATAATAGAAGCCAGGTTTGCTGGCGGGCGGACGACTCCCTATTAGTTATTTGGATGCTGAGCGGGGTGGTGGTCGCATTATTTTCCGGCATTCATGGTAATGAATGGGTCGGGGCCAAAGGAAACGCAATACTGATCTTGTTTTTTTTAGTTCTGAAGCACGTTACGCTAAGCGAAAATCTCGCAAAGATTGTTAGGTTAACCATTTTATGGTCGACTTTGTTCGCGGCCTGTGAGGGGCTATGGCAGCTTTTTGGGTCCAAACAGCGAGAGTTGTTGGAGTTGAATTCGGTCGGTCATGTCAATCATTCAGCGATTTACTTGGGGGTAAATTTCGCATTGGTATTGGCCATGGTTTTGGTACTGAGCAAATCGGAGTCCTTCAAACTAAGATTTTTCGTAGTCTTTTCCCTTTTATTTACGGTTGCTTGTATCATCCTGTCCAACAGCCGCGCTACCATTATGACTATGGCAGTCATTGCAGTGTCATATGGGTTGATCTGGCTGAAGCGTAGCAAATGGCCGCTTCTTGTCTTAGTCTCAAGCATACTTGCGGCGTCCGCGGCTTTGTATTTCGAAAATGCCCAAGTGGTGCAAAAGCACGTCCAACAGACCTCTCAAGGGCCATTCCTTGGCGAGCGCCAGGCCATTTGGAACAGTGGTTTGTTGGCTTGGCGTCAATTTCCAGTGTTTGGTATCGGAACTAGAAATTTTGGCCGGCTAAGTAAAGAGTTGCAATCGGACTGGCTGGTAAAAGAAGGAAAAAACTACGCCGAAGGCCAATATATGACCGCTTCTCATCCGCATAATTTTTATTTGTCATTGCTAGTCGAGCAAGGCATATTCGGCTTGACGATCACGTTGTCGGTCATGGGCAGAGTCGGCTATTTACTGTTTAAGAGTCGTCCGGAAGCCAGCGATTCAAATAGTTATTGGTGCGGCTGGCTTGCTGCGTTCGGAGCGGTTCAAGTGGTTTTGGTAAATGGCCTGCTGAATACCACTTTGCATCACGAGCATGGCTTATTGACATTGCTGTTGATTGGAATGTGGTGGGCGAATTTAGGTCAGCGCGCGCGGGGATAAGCCTATACTAATTCAAAACGTGCCGATAGGATGCGAGCTCCGTTCTTCAGGTTCAACCAATGAATGCCACCATCCCGGTTTGACTTGCTCATTCAATTAATCTTATTTTAAATCATGCAGTTATCCAGACCGTTTTTCAATAAGTGGCAAGCCCCCACTATGTTGAGCCTTTTGGCCTTCGTTTTGGTCTTGCCCATCTTTGAGATGCCGAAGACCGTTTTTTTGTGGCTTTTTATTGTATTTAGCGCTGTTTCGATATGGGCGCATAAAGCGAACTTTCGTTGGCAATTGGATGACGGCTTATTGCTTATCTGGATGGTCAGCGGTTTTGTCGTGGCCTTGTTCGCGGGCATCCATCACAAAGAATGGGGTGGCGCTACCGGCATTTTGACGCTGGCATTGTTTTTCCTGGTGATAAAAAACATATCACTCTCCGATAAGCTTAAGCGGATTATTACGCTAATCGTACTGGTTTCGACGCTTCTGGCGACGGTGGAGGGACTTTGGCAACTGCTTGTGATTAAACAACATAAAGCGTTGGAGTTACATTCCGTCGGACATGTCAATCACTCGGCGATCTATTTGGTGTTAAATTTTGCATTGGCGTTGGCCATGACACTGACGCTAAGGAAATCCGATGCCTTAGCCGCAAAAATCTTCGTGTGGTTTTGTTTATTGACGACAGCCGCGTGTATTGTCCTGTCCAATAGCCGGGCTTCGGCTTTAACCATGGTGGTTATTGCAATGTCATTCGGGCTGGTATGGCTCGGAAAGAGTAAGCGGCCGCTACTTGTAATCGCTTTAAGCATAGTGGCGGTTTTTTCAGGCTTGTATTTTGAAAATGCCAGAGTCGTAGAAAAACATCTAAGAAAAACATCGCACGGCGACATGATAGGCGAACGCCAGGCAATCTGGAACAGTAGCCTGCTGGCCTGGCGCCGTTTCCCCTGGTTTGGAGTGGGCATTAAAAACTTCGATCAGGCGACCGAAGAATTGCAAAGACAATGGCTGGCTGAAGAAGGAAAAACTTATCTGGAAGGCCGGTATCGACCGTACGCCCATGCCCATAACTTTTATTTGTCGGCACTAGCGGAGCAGGGCTTGTTCGGGTTCTCCGTCATTATGCTGATCATCGGGCGCATAGGCTTCTTGTTATATAAACATCGGCCTGGGCCGGTTGACGCCGACAGCTATTGGTGTTGTTGGATGGCGGCTTTGGGGGCGGTTGAAGTCGTGTTGGTCAACGGCCTATTCAACACGACTCTACACCATGAACATGGACTTTTGACCCTGTTGTTGATCGGTATATGGTGGTCCGGCTTGGATCAAAGGCGTCGGGTCTGAGCGCAAGCGTTTTTAAATATATGTTCCATCGCATCCAGCATGGCGCTTTCCGAGAAGTTTCCGGACGCGAATTCGGCGGCTTTTTGTCCCATTTGCCGGCGCTTTTCCGGATTTTGCAATAATTCGGATAGGGCTTGCCGTAATTCGGTCGTGTTTTCCGGACTGACGATCAGTGCGCTTTGCTCCGGCAGCACCGCTTCGTCGATGCTTCCGACCAAAGTGGTGACCGCGGGTATCCCGCAGGCTTGAGCCTGCATCAGCGCCTGCGGAACGCCTTCGTTGGCATAGGAAGGCAAGCAAAAAATGTCCAATGCTTGTAACCAGGTTTGCACATTGCTTTGCCGGCCGGCGAAAATCACCCGGCTTTCCAGATTCAGGCCTTTGACTTGTTCCTGCAAGGCGTCCCATTGCGGGCCGTCGCCGACGATCAGTAACTGCAAATTTTCCTTATCCGGCAGATTGGCAAAGGCTTCCAATAAATAACGGTGTCCCTTCCAGCTGCGCAAGGTGGCGATGATGCCGATAATGACTTTGTCGGTCGGCAGCCCTAATTCAAGGCGGGCAGCTTGTTTGTCGCCGGGTTTGAAACGCTGCAAGTCTATGCCGGTCCTGATCGAGGTGACATGGTCGGGCGGGTAACCGTTTGCGTTGATCAAGGTTCGGCGCAATTTTTCGCCGGTGGTGACGACGTGGCAACTGGCTTTGGTATAAAGCCAGCGAGCGAATATCGTGTTACCGATAGGCGCGGAAATATGCCGGGTGCGGACGACGGCCGGCGGATTGTTCATCAATCTTGCGGCGACGGCTGTCAGCCAGCTGTCGGTGGAACTATGCGTGTTGACCACATCGGGGCGATAGTCGCTTAACCAACGGTATAAAGCCAGCAAACCCGGCAGCCGGCGTTTGCCGATAGGCAGGGCTACCGCATCCAAGCCGCGCGCTTTTGCGATAGCGTATATTTCCGCATCGCCGGGGCATAGCAACGTCAGTTGATGGCCGCGTTCTTTTAGGCCCAAAGCTTCAGTTAAGATCCGCATTTCCTGACCGCCGAAACCCATGGAGGCTTCGGTATGCACTATTTTCATTATTTAGTCGCCTAACGATTGATATAAGTGAGTTAATGAGTCGCCGATAATGCGCCAGTCGTGGCGCTCCGCCGAGGTTCGGGCCGCCAGCCCCATGGCATTCGCCAGATGAGGCGCACCAAGCTGTTGCATGTAATCGGCGATTCGTTCGATGTCCCAGCTATCGCATACGAAACCGCCGCGGTCCTGAGTCAAAATGTCCGCGGCGCCCGACTTGGTACTGGTAATGACGGGTAAGCCGCAAGCCATCGCCTCCAGCACCGCGTTGGGAAAAGGATCGTACAGCGTCGGCAATACAAAAGCATCCGCTAGCGCGTAAAAGGGTTTGACGTCTGTCTGCGAGCCGAAGAACAAAACGCGTCCTTCAACATTCAATTTTTTCGACAACTTACGGTAATGCCGTTCCTGTTTGTCGTAGCCGACCACGGCTAGATAGCCCTTGGATAATTTGGCAAACGCTTCCATGGTTTGTTGCAGGCCTTTACGAAGATAGCCGGAGCCGACGAATAAATAGACGGTTGCGTCATCCGGGATATGGCGTTGCCTCCGATGCGCCGCGCGTTGCTGTTTCAATTCGGGATGAAAGGCTTGCGTATCGATTCCGTTCGGGATAACGCGAATTTTTTGCGCATCGATCCGGAAATGTTCGAGTATTTCGTCCTTGACCATTTGCGAATTGCAGATGACCGCGCGCAAACGCCGGCTTTCAAACATCTTGCGTTCCGCGAATTTAATATACAAATGATAGGGATTGGCCTGTAACAGTATGCGGCCCAATCCATTCAGTCGGCGCGACCTTTGTTTCAACCACTCGCGATGGACGCCATCGCCCGCCCGGTAAATATCGCAGCAGCATAAACGTTCATGGCTTTGTACCAGGTCGACGTCCAATTTCCGCGCTATTTTGCAGGCGGAAAACGCAAAGCCCATATCCCGGCTTAGCCGGCCCAAATAAATCGGGTTGCAGGGATGAAATGTGATGCCTTCTATCGGCTCCCAGCTACGGGCGATGAGATGCAAGGTCGTCTCACTCTGCCGGCTCAAGGCCGATAGCGCGCGGCTAACGAAGCGTTCGGCGCCGCCGTAAGGGTTGTAACGCTGTCTGATAATCGCGATTTTCAAGCCTCGGCTGCCTCCATCAGCGATAAAGCGGCTAGTACGACCTGTTCGGGTGTTATCGCTTGCAAACAATCGCTGATTTTGCCGTTGCCGCAGCCATCCATTCCGCAGGGGCGGCAAGAGAACGGGGCGGTTAATAAACGATGCGGCACTTGCCATGGATGCCAGGAAAGCTCGCCGCTAGGGCCGAATAAAGCGACGCAAGGGGTTTGCACGGCGGCGGCGATGTGCATGGCGACGGAATCGAGCCCGATAAAACAGCGGGACTTGGCAATCAATGCGGCCAGCTCCGGCAAGCTTAGTCGGCCGGAGAGGTCGACCGCCGAGTGCGGCGCTTGAATTTGCAAGATCTTTTGCACATAAGCGCGTTCGGCCGCGTCGGGACCGGAAACCAGCACTACCGGGATATTTCGTTCAGCCAATGCTTTCAATACCGAGGCAAAGCCTGCGACATTCCAGCTTTTGAACATCCAGCGCGAAGTTGGATGGATCACGACATACGATTTGGGTGTCAATTTTTCGGTTGCCAGCAAGTTTGCGATTCTTTGTTCGGCTTCGGGCGAAACAGGCATAAACAGCGGCGTGTGTTCCGGTTTCGGATAAAGCCCCAAACGCCGTAAGGCATCGAGATGAAGCTCGACGGTGTGGCGCGGTAATTGCGGTTGGCCGTATACGTGAGAAAAACTGTCGCGCCAGAATTTTCCGCGTTTCTGTGGATATTTAGGCGCCACGCTATAGAGCGGGCGCAGTAGGCGCGCCAGCCATGCGGCGCGCATGCGCTCGGTCAGGCCGATGATCAACTGATAGTTGCGGCGCTTTAATTTGCGAAATAATTGCCATTCCCGGCTTAGTTTTAGCAAAGCGCTTTTTTTCCAAGCTCGGTCTATCGTGAAAACGGTATCAAGGTTGGGATTGCCTTCGAGCATGGTTGCGGTGTCGGCATAGACTAAAGCATCGATTTCCAGATGAGGATGTTGCTGCTTGAGCGTCGAAAACACCGGCGATGTCAAAAGCACGTCGCCCAGATGCTGTAATTTGACGACCAGTACGCGCTGGACCCGAGAAAAATCCGCTTTATCCTTTAGGTAGCTTTCCATTATTTCGGTAGGAAACTTAATTTAAGATAACGATAATAAGTTTCCTCTCCCTTGCTGATGGCCGCAATCAAGCCGGCGGAACCATCCAAGAAGCCTGCGCGCAAGCAATACGCGCGGAAAAAGGTCCAACAGGCTCTGGCCAAGGCTTGGGCCAGACCGCCTTGCTTGTTTCTGCTTTGCGCTTGCCTGGCGCCTGCCGACGAATATTGATTGATCTTGTCGATTAATTGTTCGAGGCTGACGTAGCTGTAATGAATAATCGGTTCGCGTAGTTTTTCGACTTTTCCTCTTAGTAAGACATGTTCATGTACCAACACTTGGCTGAACTCGCCTGCTTCGCGTCTGAATAGGCGCAGTACGTAATCCGGCCACCAACCGCCGTGGCGCATGGCTTTGCCCAAGAAGTAAGCCTGGCGTGGAAACAAATAGCCGTCAGCGTTCGGATTTGCGACAGTTGCTTTGATTAGCCGTTGCAACGCAGGACTGATACGTTCGTCGGCATCCAGCGATAAAACCCAATCGCCGCCGGCCTGTTGCAAGGCTAGGTTTTTTTGAAAGCCAAAGCCCTGCCAGTCCCGGTTGACTATGACTTTTGCTCCCAATTCTTCACAGATAATCATTGTATCGTCCGTGCTGCCGGAATCGACAACGATGATTTCATCCGCCCAAGCGACCGACTCGAGACATGCCCGGATATTTTCCGCCTCGTTTAAGGTTATGATAATGACGCTAAGTTTCGAGTTTTGATTTTGCATGTGCGTTGGATTGGCTAGGCTCTCTGACGGCAGTCAGCGGCAACCTTCCCGAAGAATTCCCTGGGGTCGATCAGCAACTGGCCGTATAGAGTCGATTGGTGAGATTCTAGCGGATCAAAACTTATCTTGCTACTGAAAGCCGGCTGGAACGCTCTGTCCGATACGAATTCAATCGGAGTCACGCGCCGGCGCTTAAATTGATTAGGTGGAATTTTGGAAAAAGCGACTCATAAAAAAATGTCCAATACGATGGTGTACAAGCGCTTGATGCGTTACGTCGTCCCGTACTGGCGGATGTTCTTAATCAGCGCCATCGGTTTTGCGATTTATGCCGGTACGCAACCGGTCTTCGCGATGATTATTCAACACATCATCGATACTTTGAACAGCCAGGATAGAAAAGGTATTAGTTATTTGCCCTTGCTTTTTATCGGCCTGTTTCTGATTCGCGGTGTCGGCGCATTTTTTGGCAATTATTATCTGGCTCGCATTTCCGGTAACGTCATTCATAAACTGCGCTGTGAAATCTTTAATCACTATACGCGCCTGTCGGTGCAATATTTCGATGCCAACAACAGCGGCTACATGATTTCCCGCATCACCAATAATATCGGTGAAGTCACTCGGGCGACGACCGATTCGGTGCGGTCGTTCGTCCGAGAAGGCTTTACCGCGGTCGGCTTGCTGGGATATTTGACCTATACCAACTGGAAGTTATCGCTGGTTTTTCTGGGGATCGCGCCGGTCGTGGCCCTGATGGTCAAGTATGTCGGCGGGCGCATGAAGCGATTGAGCCGTAGAATGCAGGATACGGTCGGCGATATTACCCATGTCACGTCGGAAATGGTCATGGGGAACCGTATCGTTAAAGGCTTCGGCGGCGAAGCCTATGAGCGGCAGCGCTTCAAGGAATGCAGTCTGGAGAATCGCAAGCAGTATCGCAAATTGATCATGACCGTATCGATTAATAACCCATTGATGCAATTGATCATCGCGATAGCGCTTGCCGGCATGATGTATTTAGCCCTGATTTTGATGAAAGACGCCGGTGCCGGCGAGTTCGTGGCCTATCTGACCGCCGCCTTCATGTTGCCCAAACCGATACGGCAATTGAGCGATGCCAACGCCGAGATCGTTCGCGGTATCGCCGCCGCCGAATCGTTGTTTGAAGTGTTGGACGAGCCGGTGGAAGTCGATAGCGGCGATTTCGAGACCGGCCGTTGCAAGGGAAGAATAGAATTCAAGAATCTTAGCTTTCGCTATCCCGGCAGCGAAGTTTTCGCGTTAAAAAATATCGATTTAACCATAGAGCCGGGTACTACCGTCGCCCTGGTTGGCACCTCAGGCGGCGGTAAAACGACGTTGATCAATTTGCTGCCGCGTTTTTACGATTACACCGACGGCGAGATATTGATCGACGGCGTCGAATTAAAGCGTTACAAGCTGGATTTTTTGAGACGGCAAATTGCCTTGGTTACTCAGAATGTGACTCTGTTTAATACCACCGTCGCAAATAATATTGCCTACGGTACCTTGCAGAACGTTGAGCATAACCGTATTCGGCAGGCGGCGAAGGATGCTTACGCGATGGATTTTATCAATAAGATGCCTCAGGGTTTGGATACCGAGATCGGTGAAAATGGCGTCAAGCTGTCCGGCGGGCAGAGACAGCGCTTGGCATTAGCCCGGGCCCTGCTGAAAGATGCGCCTATCCTTATTCTAGACGAAGCGACCTCGGCTTTGGATACCGAGTCGGAGCGCTACATCCAGGCCGCTCTTAATGTCGTGATGAAAGGCCGCACGACCTTGGTCGTTGCTCATCGTTTATCCACGATCGAAAATGCCGATGTCATCCTAGTGATGGATCACGGAGCGATCGTGGAGCGAGGCACGCATAGCGAGCTATTGGCGCTCGGCGGGGCCTACGCCAAGTTACATAAAATGCAGTTTCACGATGAGGCTGGATCGTAATGGCGGACGCAAAAACCAAGCCGAAATCCAGCCGGTTTTATTTCAGGGCGGCAGTATTTTTTTATTGCGCGCTATTTTTTATTACAAATTCATTTCAAAAACGCAAGCGACCCGAGCGGCCCAAGCGCTTCTTGATTGCCCATCATTTGCTATTAGGCGACACTCTAATGCTAACGCCGATGCTGGCGTATTTGAGAAACGATTTCCCCGATGCCGTCATTTACTTTTTAGTATCGGAACAATACCTGTGCCTATACGAAAAGTCGCCGTACGAGGTTAGGGCGATTGGCTATAATCCGAAAAACGCAAGGTCTTATTTTCGCTTGCGAAAGCTCATTCAATCGGTCGATGTGGCTTTTATTCCCGGCGACAACCGGTTTTCCAGTTTGGCATATAGCCTAAAGGCGAGATGGATCGTGGCGTTTTGGGATTTGCCTAAGAATCGCTTAAAAAATCTATTCGTGGATCAATTCGTTGCCATGCCAACCGAGCCGCTTAGCTGGGAAGACATGAACGTACGGCTTGTTCGATCTAATGCCGGTAATGCCATAGGCAAGATCGATTACGACAAAAACGATTGGCCTGCCGCATCGTTTGACGACTACCAAAAGCCGGATAACTATATCGTTCTTCATGTTGGAGCGAGCAACCCATTGAGATATTGGCAGCCGGAAAAATGGCTGGAGTTGGCAAATCGGTTGGAGGCGCTGGGTTATGCAGTGGTTTGGACGGCGGGGCCGCAGGAAGGGGGAATAATCGAGCAAATCGACCCGAATAAGAAATATAAAGCGTACACCGGCCTGCACTTGAATCAGTTATGGGACTTGCTTGAGCATGCAAAATTGGCGATATGCCCCGATACGGGTGTTTCTCATATGGCAAAGCTAACTGATACTCCGGTTATCGTGTTGTTCGGCCAAGGTTCCAATGTATTGTTCGGTAAAGGCGAATTTTTCGAAAATCATGTTTTTTATAGAGCGGTCATTATTGATGACATGCCTTGCCGAAATCAGAATACCTTATTTAAAAGACCGATTCCTTGGGTTAGGCGATGCGGCAGAACCTTGAAAGATTGTCAAAATAATCTATGTATGCAGGCGATTTCGGTGGATATGGTTTTTCAGCCGGTACTTGAGTTTTTTAACGCAGAAAATATTAATGCTTAGAGACGAACATGAATTACAAGGGGCGTATAAAAAAGCCTGTAGATATCATCAAACAACCATGGCTGGATTTCGAACGCTACATATCCCTTTGTATATTCAGACTTTTTGAAAATAAGATTAGAAGTCGAAATTATCCAGAGAATATAAAAAAAATATTATTGATAAGACGCAACCGGCTGGGCGATGCCGTTAACGTGCTGCCGGTTGTTAGTGGGATCAAACTTTGCAATCCCGATATCGAAATACATGTCTTAGCCAATCACTATAATGCGGCTGTTTTCGAACATAGTCCGGATATTGATCAAGTGCATGTTATCGATGAAAGATGGTTTTTAGGAAAAGTTTCTTTGTTCATGCATCCGGTTCTATTGGGTTTGCGAAAAGAGAGCTTTGATTTGGTGGTAGGGCTCGGTGGTTATTCTTCGGCATTAGCCCAGCTGGTCGTATGGATAAAAGGCAAATATAACGTCGGTGTTCCGTCTAAAAAGGGAACTTTTTATGACTTTGCTTACGATTGCCGTGTTACCGAATTAAATACCGCTAATAAACATCACGTGGACGATATGGCGCATATTGCCAGAAGCGCCAAATTGGTTTTACCCGACCCGTTGCCTTATACCCGGATGGACGGCGATATGAACCGGCAAAACCATTTGGCTATTTGTCCGGAGGTTAAGCGTAAAGAAAGCCGTTATCCGGTTCAAAATTACGTCGGGCTTATCCGGGAGTTATTGTTGGCGAATGAGATTGATAAGGTAATACTGTTTGCCGCAAGCGAAAACAGCCCTTATCGCGAATTAGAAAATTACGGAGCGCATTGGTGCCCAACGCCTAATGTCGAGACATTTATAAAGGAAATATCGAAGTGCCGATGGACGATCAGTTCGGAAGGCGGCAGCGCACATATTGCCGGCGCATTGGGTTTGGGGGTTGTCGTTCTATCCGGCATGGGGCATCAAAGCTATTGGCGTCCTTATGCGAAATTCGTAAGGATTATGGAACAGAAAGGTGCTGCTGCCGATATCGAGGCCGGTGCAATCATTGCCGAGTTTCGGCGTTTAAAGTCGGAAATGGAACATTCCGAATAGTCGGGCTTTAAGTAAGGCCTGCCGTATTTCGCGTGCCGTCTTTTAAATTAAAAATGAACAGCTCCAAGGCTGTTTTTTGCCGCTCGATGCTATCGCACAAGGCGAATTGGGCTAATGCCCGCTCCAAGTTTTGCCGCGGTTTGCTGGTCTTGAAATAGCGGTTGCCGTTCAAGTAGTCGGTAAAAAAACGCAGTCCCAGTTCAAATGGAATTAACCAGATCGCCGCATAAAGATAGTCGTAATCTTTTGCGCGGAAAAAGTCGTCCGCCTTGTCTAAATAGTTTTCCAAGATGATGCGGCAGCGATACAGGTCGAATTGATTGCTTTGCCTATCGTGGCAACAAGAACGCAGACAATCGGCGATGTCGTAATGCAACAAACCCGGTTTAATGGTATCCAGATCGATCAGGCTGACAATCCGATCGGTTCCCGGTTGAAATAAAAAGTTGTTGAGTTTGGGGTCGCCGTGTATTAAATGTTCTTTAAGCTCGCCGCGGGCTTTAGCGCTTTCCAGGATATCGACATCATTTTGGCGAGACTCGATAAATGCCCGGCAACGTTGAAATTCGTCGTCGACTGCAACCTTAACGGGGCGTGCTAACAGCTGTTGATATTGAACCAAATAGGCAGGCGTGACGTGAAAGCCCGGCAAAGTATCGTGCAAATCCGACGTCGATAAACCGGAGCAGAGCCGGTGAAAGCCGGCAAGCGCCAAGCCGATCTGCGCCGCTTCCCCGTCGTGAGTGATACGGTTCCGGCTTTCCGCAGGATGAATGCGCTCCAACGCGCGCCAGAGTTGGCGATCTTGATCTCGGTATGAGGTCTCGCCTTGCCGGGTGGGGAGAATATCCGGAATACGCAAACACTGAGCATAGTCAGCGTTTTTCCGTAGATACCGTCCTAGTCTCGCCAGATTTTCTACGACCTGCTTCGGCTGCGAAAATACATTGGAATTAATGCGCTGCAGTACGAAACTGCTTGATGCGCTTTCGACCAGATAGGTATCGTTGATCAGGCCATTGCCGAGCGGAGTAATAACAAGATGCTCGGGGCCAACATTCGTAAATTGCGCCGCTATCTGTTGCAGTTTAGTGGTCAATGCCGGCCAGTTGTTCGCTGAGTGAATGCAAGGCGCGCCAACGGTGGCTGATGCTGTTCTTTTGATCCGGACTCAATTCGGCCGATGAGCATTGATACTCTTCGACCCAAAAGATAGGGTCATAGCCAAAGCCATTTTGTCCGATGGCCTGAGACAGAATGCGGCCCTCCCAGACGCCCTGAGCGATTAACGGTGTCGGGTCCTCGGCGTGACGCAAGTAGACCATCACGCAGACGAAACGGGCGGTGCGCAGCTCGGGCGGAATATCTTGCATAAGCCGTAACACTTTATTCAGATTCGCTTTGTCGGAGGCTTTATTGCCGGCATAACGGGCCGAAAGGATTCCCGGCGCGCCATTCAGTGCATCGACAACCAATCCCGAGTCGTCGGCAATCGCCGGTAGTTTGCAATGCAACGCGGCGTTACGCGCCTTGATGATGGCGTTCTCGACAAAAGTAGAGCCGGTTTCTTCAGGCTCCGGCACATTGAATTGAGATTGGGGCAAGATTTTATCATTTCGCAAGATCGCCTGAATTTCGCGGATCTTGCCGGGATTGCCGCTGGCTAAAACGATTGAAGTCATAACTGATCCGACGTGTTAAGAGGCGTTGCTGCGGGTATCCGTGCTTGTGGCGATATGTAAGGCTTCCCGTTGTTTTTCCAATAATTGGTTGATCCCGGATTCGGCAAGCTGGAGCATGGCGTTCAGCTCGTCCTTTCTAAAGGCGTGGCCTTCGGCGGTGCCTTGCACTTCTATAAAATTACCCGCCTCGTTCATGACAACGTTCATGTCGGTTTCCGCTTGGCTGTCTTCCGCGTAATCCAAATCAAGCACCGGCACGCCGCCGAAAATCCCTACCGAGACCGAAGCCACTTGGCCGTGCAACGGATTTTTCTTGATTTGATTAGTCTTCAACAAGTGGTTTACCGCAATCGATAGCGCGACGAAGCCGCCGGTAATGGATGCTGTGCGCGTACCGCCGTCGGCCTGCAGCACGTCGCAGTCGATGGTGATGGTATTTTCTCCCAAGGCTTTCATATCCATCGCGGCGCGGAGGGAGCGGCCGATTAGGCGCTGAATTTCCAGGGTTCGTCCGCCTTGCTTTCCTCTGCCGGCCTCCCTGTCCATGCGGCTATGAGTGGAGCGGGGCAGCATTCCGTATTCAGCGGTGACCCAGCCTTCACCACTGCCTTTTAAAAAACGAGGCACGCTATTGTCGACGCTGGCCGTGCACAACACGCGGGTATCGCCAAATTCGACCAATACCGAGCCTTCGGCGTGTTTGGTGTAATGGCTGGTAAAACGTATTTCGCGCAGTTGATCGGGATTGCGTCTGCTTGGTCTCATAATGCTCTCGTCTGATAAAAATCTGCGGCATTATACTTTTTTTGCCCGGCGGTTTTTTAACTATCGACCGAATATTTTAGAGAGATTTTTCTTTCTAGACTAAGCGGATAGGGCTTGTTCAAGCTCTACGACCGACTGAGGGCGTTTGTCGGGATATATTTCCATCGCCCAGTCAATTGCTTTTAATAAATACTCCGGAAACTTGCGCTTATAAGCTTTTACTGCGGGCGGTAAATTGTTTTGTATAACGCGGTCGGTCGCGGCCGGCGGTACCTTAAAATCCAGGCAAGCACGCATGCTGGCGCCAATCGCGTAAATATCCGTCCACGGGCCCAGGTTGCCGCGATTTTCGTATTGCTCGATCGGCGAAAAACCGGTGCTCAAGACCTTGGCGCGATGATTGTTAGGATGGCTGGGAAATCTTCGGATGGCACCAAAATCCAATAATAACGGGTCGTGGCCGCCGCGGATCAGGATATTGGCGGGTTTGATATCCAGATGAACCAGTTGATGGCTATGGATTACCTCGACGCCTTCCAGCAATAATTTGAATACCGTCAGCAAAAAGTCTTCGGTAATCGAAATGCTATTTTTGTGTAACACTCGATCCAGCGTCATGCCGTAATCGTAGGTCATGACCATATAAACCGTGTCGTTGGCCTGAAAAAAATTGATCACGTCCACGATGTTATGGTGTTTGAGTCTGGCTAATACCTTGGCTTCTTCAAAAAAAAGCGCACGGCCCCGCATAAACATCGCATGCGTTTGTTCGCTGTTGGGCACAACCACATTATTCCAAGTTCTGTGTGCCAGTTTTCGCGGAAGATATTCCTTGATCGCCACTTGAACTTGATCTTCCAGTTGTCTGGCGAGATACACGGAACTGAAGCCGCCATGCGCGAGCTCACGTTCGATCATGTAGTGATCTATAATGGTGCCCGATTGTAAATAATTCCACTGTTGTGGATACGTTTCCGGGTCGTAATATTCGGCCATGTTGTCGGTTGTACGGATTATCGCTGCGATTATAGGTGAAAAATGATTAGAAGCATGACTGCGTTTGCAGACGGCGAAATGAATGTTGATAACTTAACCATACTTTGTGAATTGCGTTCCGTGAACCATCGTTACGCCGATATCAATGTCAAATTGCCGGAGCGTCTACGTTTTGCCGAATCGGACATACGCCATTTGATCGCTGAAAAACTCAAGCGAGGTAAAATTGAATGCGTTTTAAGCTATAAAAAACTAGCAGCGAGTCAAAGTTTTAATATTAATCTGGTCACGGTGCGGAATTTATTGGCCGCCACCGCCGAAATCGAGGCCAATATGACTAATCCGCGGTCATTTTCGGCGCTGGATGTTTTGACATTTCCGGGTGTTCAGCAGGAAACCGAGATCGAAAAAGAGGCGTTACAAGCACAACTATTGAATTTAGTCGGACAGACCTTAAACAAAATGCTGGAAACCCGAGCGCGCGAAGGCGATCAATTAGCCGGCTTATTGATCGAGCGTTGCGAAAAAGTGTGCGAGTTAGTCGGAATCGCTAATAAGCGCATGCCCGAGGTGTTGAACAATGTGAGAGGCAAACTCATCGCCCGTATCACCGAGTTGGTCGCTGAACCTAATTTCGACCGATTGGAGCAGGAGTTGGTGTTGCTGGCGCAAAAATTGGACGTGGCCGAAGAGCTGGACCGCTTACAAGCGCACGTTAATGAAGTCAGGCGGGCTTTAAAGCAATCGGAGCCGATCGGTCGCCGCCTGGATTTCTTGATGCAGGAAATGAACCGGGAGGCCAATACCCTGGGCTCGAAATCTGCCGACAAAGAAATGACTCAAATCTCAATTGACCTTAAAGTGCTGATTGAACAGATGCGCGAACAAATCCAGAACATTGAGTGATGTTCGGCCGTTAATCGACGTTGACCTGCAAAACGGCGTGAAACTTTGGAGCTCAGTTTTGATCGCGCGGATACCTTTGCTCCAAATCATGTACGTAACGGCAGAGCATCCTAAGGCATCCATTGAACGATTTCGGTGCGCGGCGCTGGATGGTTGCGCTTAAGCGCTCGCCAGCGCTCGGCCATAAGATCATAATTCCGGCGATCCAAATAGGCGGCACGCCGGGCACGCCAAATTCGGTAGCAAGCCCGCCAATTAGCAAAAACCAACCGACGTCCTTCGGTATTTCGGCGAGAATTTCTCGGGCCTCCTTTTCCTCCAATTCCTTCAGCCCCATGCTGCCGGAGCGAATGGAGACCACCAACGCGGTCGAGCTATTTTCGGGGCTACGATGCGTTACGTTTTCCAACCGAGGTTTGTTGGTCTTCAGTAGTCTCGCGCTCATTAGTTAAAACTCCGATGCAAGATAGTAGCCGAAACCGCCGAATTATCTGAATTTACCGGATCATGGCGAATTAGAATGACATGTACGCATCATCCTAAATTCGGCAGTTGAAGCTATTTGAATGATGTAAATCGCTGTATTCATTGAGAACAACGGTTTTTTCACACTCACCAAAATGGTGACGCTTTCAACTGCTCCGCAGTTGAATTCAGTACTATAAAATCATATGGTTAGCAAATTTCAACCTAATTGAACTGCTCTTTTTAGGATCATCGACTCTGCTCGTTGAATTTTATGATTAGCCACCCTAAGGCCTGCGCTGCCCGCGAAAGTCATTCCTTCCATTTGTTGAAGCGATCACCTAAGTAACGGCCCTGCTGTGTCCTGAGCGTGTTTTCTCCACCGATTCCAAACAAGCGATCGCGACAGAATTTAGGGAGGTCGTCCCCGCTTGATCCGTGAACGAATCACAAATAAACAGCGCCTCTTTTAATCCTGATTCGCTTTTCGCTTCTTTCACATTGCGAAAATCGGCGAGTGTGGTATCGCGGATATTTCATGTAAGCGGCTCTCTAGGTCGATTTCCTTATACTCAGGGCGAAGATTCCTTCTTGCAAAGCAACTTGGCTCAGCCTAAAGTTCGGGCAAGCTTTAAACCGAATAAATTCAGAGACAACGTCTATTTCAAAAAAAACCGACCGATAGCGGGGGTACGGAATCGGTCGGGTTGCAAGTGCATACAAATTTGTATTCAAGTCTGCGGAGCATATCTTGACGGTTGAATATTAAAGTTTGATGACTTCATGCGCTCAAAAGAAGATGCGGCGATTGTCTTGGGTTGGCGGCCTTACAATTCTTTGGCGCCAGGCTAAAAAATTCAATGTTGACATTTTAGTTATTCACAAACCCGATATTCTTACCTTTCGGTGTTGTTATATTGAAATATTTGGTTTATTTGAAATGCTACAAAATTGTAAGTAATTGATTTATAAGTTGCTTTGTTGCTTGTCCAAGAGTGGTTCATTTTAACCAAATGGTCACAAAATTAATGAGTTAGCTTAAATAGAAATAGCTTTTCCACAAGGTTTTCCACAGATGCTGGGGATAACCTTTTTTAATATTTGTGACTCAATCGCTTAGCGGAAATAGTTAAATTCAATCTTTGAAATAGTGCTTGCTGAGCGTAATACGTTAGAGTGTTGTCGTATGAATAAACATCGTAAGCGTACATTCGTGAGCACCGGATTCCGGCAATTCATGCCGGAATGACAAGCACAATTGAGCGTAGGACTTTCTGCCAGGCGCTTAATCCCCGTGATCGGCGATTAAATGCTGGCAATATCGGGTAAACTAGGCCAGGTCTTGGTTGCGGCTGGGCAATGTCGCAACCGAGACCTGATCCCGTCAGGATGCATGACCCCGGCAGTGACCCCGTCATGTGGAAATGATCCAATTGCCGTCATTAGGACACATGAAATCACGAACGGTGGCCATGACCGTAATCAATTGGCTAACATGGCTGAACAAGCCAAAACCGCAATGATTGCTTCTGAGCTTAACGTCATTTCTGATCGAGGTTATTTCAGTAGTGTAGAAATCCGCAAATGCCATGAGCGTGGTATCACTGGGTAACACGAACGATACCCTTCACGATGTCCAGCGCGTCCTATCACCTTGTGCCATCTGCGCTCTGCTCAGAAGGCGGTTCAAACCATTGCTCTTTCGGCACCCATTTTTTTTCTTCTGGATCACTGTTATAGTGAGGCGACATGATCTGTACGCCATACTCGTTAAACACGTCTTGAATGTTAGCATGCAATGTTGTCAATACCCTGCCGCGGATTTCCGGGCGTTCCACCAGCGCACTTAGTTTATATTCAGCATAGTAATCAGACAGAGCCGTCTGTGCTACAAAAAGCTTGGGTTCAGAGAGTAGGCCGGGAGTACTTCTTGCAGCCTTCAGCAACATGCCGTGCACCTGGCGCCAAGGGGTGTCATAGCCTATCGTCACGGTCGTATTGATAACCACGCCGTCGCCCTCGATCAAGCGGGATGAATTCACCGTGATAGAGTTACCTATCATGGAATTGGGTATATTAATCTCTTCACCGCTAGCTGTTTTGATTTTGGTCGAAAAAACGCCTACCGTAGTCACCAAACCTTCGGTTTCACCAATTTTGACATATTCATTTTCACGTAATACGCGAGAGTAAATCATGATCAAGCCGCTGGCTGCCTGACCTACAAGGCCGGATCCCCCGATGGACAGCATGATGCCTACCAATACACTCAACCCCCTGAATGCCTCGGTCTCGCTGCCTGGGAAATAGGGATAGGCCATCGCAAAAGCAAACAGCCACAGCAATCCTTGAGAAAGTTTACGAGTGGGTTTAGCGGTTTCTTCTGCCATCCAGGTTACAGTCGTCTCGCCCGACTCGATTTTGGCAAAAAATGCTTTTATCAATTGTGATGCGAAACGGGTGAGCAAAACAATAATGAAAATAACCACCAAACCCGGCAACGCGTTTACGATAGCCAATAAGAGGTCGGTAACCGTATTAATCAGGTATCGGTGCAGTTGGTCACCCCATGGCCGGGTATAAGGGAATTGGCTCAAGCTAAAAGTTGCCCACTGATAGCCCGCCATGGCTACCAGTGTCCATTTGGCGAGAGTAATCAAAAACGTTAACGACGTCATGGCTTGTTCCGGATGTATGGGAACCGACAGTTTGTCTGCCCAAGCTTGAACCCATTTTCGGAAACGGCTAATGATCTTTCTTTCGCCCCAATAGATGAGACGGCAAACCACATAAAAAACAAAACTAGCGAAAAAGGCAAATCCGGCGCCTTTCATCATGTACTCATTGTTGCTTTGTTCGCGGGCATCATGCACCGCCGTCTTAAGATTTTTCGCGGCATTTTTGGCCACATCATCAATTGATTCGCCGGTAACCGGGTTTGCGTCGCCCTGTTTAATTTGAAACACTCGCAAACCATTCAACTCGACAAATCGGACGCCATTTGGGCCAGTACGCGTGGTAATTTTATCGTTACCGCCTTTTTCCATGGCCAGTTTAATACGGTTCAAAATACTTGCGGCTTGTTCTTCTTGCGTAAAACCCGCCACGTCCGACCGGATAGTAAAAATGTGACGATTCATGAATTCGACTGGAAACGCCTGAGGCGTATCTTGCTTTGTTTGGGCAGTAATAATGTCAAGATCGGTCGCTTTATTCTCTTCGGCTGAAACGGGTATTGCTTGGATAATGCCAAAAAGTAAGGATAGCGACAGCAACGTCGAGATAGACGTTAGCCTGCTTTTTTGGAAATTGGGTGATACTCCGTTAGCTAAATAAATAGCCTGATCGATTATGCAAGGAAAGGTTTGCATAAAAGATGAGCGAAATCTGTACTTAACCAGCCGTGTTAACGCGTCATTCATGGCCCCCCCCAATTTTTTTTGCTGAATATATCAGCAAAATGGCAGCTATTACCAAAGGTAATGGTTGCAGCACTAGCGAATAATCGGGGGTAATGCTTGACTGCAAGACCTGACCCTGGTGCTGTGTGCGGGGGACGTTGGCGCGCCCTTGACCACGGTACGGCATGCGCTGGATCGTCTCGATCTTGAGTTGAACGAGACCAAAACCCGCATTGTTGATATCAAACAAGAAAGTTTCAAATTCTTGGGTTTTGTCATCAGAGTGAGCAAGGGATTGAAGTCGGGTAAACGTTATTCGCACGTCTGCCCGGCCCCGCAATCACTTGCGAACATCAAAGACCGTATAACGCAATTGACCGCACGGGAACGTATGCCGATACCGTTGGAAGCTATTGTAGGAAGTCTGAATGCCAGCCTTCGCGGTTGGTCAGGCTACTTTCACTATCGCAATTCCAATGGTGTACTGGAAAAGGTGAAGGTGCATGCAGAAGAATGTCTGCGAAAGCACCTGATGAAGCGGCACAAGGTCAAGGATCGTGGAATCGGCCTCGGTCGATTCCCGAGCCAGCAGCTTTATGCAAAATATGGGTTATACAAGGTTCCGACAAAGGCCGGCTGGAAAACAGCGCATGCCTTGGCGTGAAGAACATCGGAAAGCCGTGTGCGTTAATAGCGCATGCACGGTTTGATGAGGGAGGGCAGGCGGCCAACTAAGGCATGGTTAATGAGGCACCGCCGGACGAAAGAGGCGGAAACAGATAGGCCAAGCCTACGGAATGCGGAATCCTGTTCTCTACTCTACCCCAGGGTTCTCTATCGCGCTGCGGTGCAACGCCCCAATATTAGCGCATCTTTTACTGCATTCCACTTGACACCTGGGCTCAGACTATTCCCAAGTTTGTCTAAAACCAAAGCCGTCAGCAAGGCGGGTCGTTAAGTCCCTTGTTAAGCAACATTGTTCTGGACGAACTGGACCAGGAATTGGAAAAGCGCGGACTGGCGTTTTGCCGGTTTGCCGATGACTGTAACATTTTCACCGGGTCGCAGAAAGCAGCGGAACGGGTGATGGACAAAGTCAGCCAATTCATCGAAAACAAGCTGAAACTGAAGGTGAACCGGGAGAAAAGCCACGTGGCTAAATCCGATGCGGTAAAATTCTTGGGCTTTACCGTGGTCGATGGGGCGATAGCGATTGGTTAACGACTGATTAACCCCATCTACCCCAGTTGCTTCAGTCCGTTAATATAGACGGTATCGACAGCCCAAGGCAGC
>NZ_JBSYXO010000037.1:0-41691 GCF_054172045.1 Methylomonas sp. MgM2
GTTGACTCGGTGTTTTCCAAATGCAACTCGTCCGGATCGTAAGTTTGTTCTGGTACAAATCAATGATCTAGCTATTTTCCTGCGACGAGCCTCCAAACTAGCTCAATCCCTGCCAAATCAATTAGCCGTCGATTATGACAAGCAGGTAACCGAAGAGTTAACCCATTTCGCAGATGCCGAAACCAAAGCAACTGAAATCGAACGGATAGTACGCCAGCGTATCGGGCAGCAAAAATTTAGAGACGGAATGCTGCAGTACTGGGGCGGCGCTTGCGCAGTGACGGGTGTCGATGTGACGGAGGTGCTACGGGCTAGCCACGCCAAACCATGGGCCGAATGTAAGTCCGATACAGAACGCCTGGACGTTTTTAACGGTTTCCTACTCTGTGCCCATTTGGATGCGCTATTCGACCGATTTCTAATTAGTTTTGACGATATGGGACAAATGCTGATTTCACCGAAATTAAGTCAAAATCAGCGGAATATTCTGGGGCTTAACGGCAATTTGTGTTTGCGCTGGATTGCCGAGCGCCATCAGCTTTACCTTGATTATCACCGCGCAAAATTCTTTGATTTACAAGTTGGCTGAATAGCCTTCTTTAGCGGAGTGTTCTGATTTAATCGACCACTGTAGACAGTTGATAGCCTTTTTTTGATAATAAATGAGAGGTTTAGTTTTTTCGACTATGCGGAAAATTTTAGGTAACCGCTGGTTGATTTGAAAGGCAATGATTGCCAGTGAGTCGCGTCCTTTTTTTGTCAATGGGACAAAAAAGGGACAAAAAATAAAAAAGGACTTGGTAAATTACCTAAATCCTTGTTTTATATGGTGGCGACACCGGGAATTGAACCTGGAACCTCGGGGTTATGAATCCCGCGCTCTAACCGGTTGAGCTATGTCGCCAAGAAACGATTAAAGAACCGGCATTTTAAAAATGAATAGAGAAATTGTCAAACGTTAAATCTAAAATGCATGACATCCCCGTTTTGTACTTTATAGTCTTTACCTTCGAGCCGCCATTTGCCGGCGTCCTTAGCGCCTTGTTCGCCTTTACAGCTTACAAAATCTTCATAGGAAATTACTTCCGCCCTAATAAAACCTTTTTCAAAATCCGTGTGAATGACGCCCGCGGCTTGCGGCGCCGTGGCGTTGACGGGTATAGTCCAGGCCCTGACTTCTTTGACGCCGGCGGTGAAATAGGTCGACAGATTCAGCAACTCATAAGCGGCGCGAATCACGCGGTTTAGCCCCGGTTCTTCCAGCCCTAAATCGTCCAAAAACTCTTGTTTTTCGGCGTCGTCCAATTGCACGATTTCAGCTTCTATTGCGGCGCAAACCGAAACAACCTTGGAAGCTTCTTTTTCGGCAAACGCTGTGACTTTGTCCAACATCGGATTATCGGTAAAGCCGTCATCTTGAACATTAGCCACATACAAAGTCGGCTTAATCGTCAACAGGCACAGTTCTTTGATTAATTTAACCTCATCGTCCGACAAACCTAACGTTCTAACCGGCTGACCTAGATTCAAATGCTCCAAAACACGCTCTAAGACCTGTTTTCTCGCCAGTTCGTCTTTATTACCCGATTTTGACGCCTTAGCAGTTTTTTGCAGCGCCTTCTCGACAGACGCCATGTCGGCCAAAGCCAACTCGGTATTGATGACTTCGATGTCGCCTATTGGGTCAACCTTGCCATGCACATGCACGACGTTATCGTCTTCGAAGCAGCGCACCACATGAACGATTGCATCGGTTTCGCGGATATTGCCCAAAAACTGGTTTCCCAAGCCTTCGCCTTTGGATGCCCCTGCCACCAAGCCGGCAATATCGACAAATTCTATCGTGGTCGGCAGCACGCGTTCCGGCTTAACGATTTCGGCCAATTTGTCCATCCTGGGGTCCGGCACAGGCACCACGCCCACATTCGGGTCGATAGTACAAAAAGGGTAGTTCTCAGCGGCTATAGTCGCTTTGGTTAATGCATTGAACAAAGTTGATTTGCCGACGTTGGGCAAGCCAACGATGCCGCAGTGTAATGCCATGGTAGAGTTCTTTATCCGGTTTGAGTGAATTGAAACCCGAACAAAGCCGGGCGAAAAATGAGGCCTGATTATACTAGGACGGCATAAAATATGCACCAAGCGGCCAGGAATGAACGAAACGCATGTAATCTTTCGGCTGGCGCTTATACAAACATTACAACCTTTCCCGCAAACGCACCCGCGCCGGATCGATTTTGCCGAAGCTCTAGGTAATCTTCATGCGCCAAGAATACAGACACGCCGCCGCCAAGTAAGTTGCCTGTTTGTTTTGATCCATCAATCCAGCACGGTTTTTTCCGGCGAAACCGTTTCCCAACCGCCGCCCAACGCTTTGTAAACAGCCGTCAATGCCGTCGCGGCAGCCGTTTCGCTTTGAGCCAATAAGGCTTGATCCTGGCGCAAACGCGCTTCGCTATCCAGCACGGTCAAAAAATCCGATACCCCCTCTTGATAACGCAGTAGCGCCAATCGATGCGCCTCTTTACTGGCCTCGGCGGCCCTTGTCAGCAATTCGCGCCGTTTTCGCTGCTCTCCGTAGCTAACCAAGGCATTTTCAGTTTCCTCCAATGCATTGAGCACGGTTTGTTCGTAATAGGCAAGACTGGCTTCCGCATGCGCGTCGGACGCTTTAAGCCGTGCCAAAACCCGCCCCAAATCCAAGGCCGGCCAACTGATTTTCGGGCCGACGGAATAGGACTCGGCACCGGGAGCCGCCAAACCCGACAACGTCATGGCTTCCAGCGAAATACTGCCAACGAAAGTGACCCGCGGAAATAAATCGGCGGTGGCAACGCCGATACGCGCCGTAGCCGCCGCAAGCTGTCGTTCGGCGATGCGGATATCAGGGCGGCGGCGCAACAGCGCGTCCGGATGACCGATTGCGATTATGCCGGGATCTTTCGGCAACGGCGCCGAAGGCGACAACTGTTCGGCTAGCGCTTTCGGCATCTGGCCGCTTAACACGCTGAGCCTATGAATCGCCTGTTCAATCGCTACGGTAATGGTCGGAATGCTGGCCCGCGTACCGTCCAGTTGGGATTGTGCCCGCGACACGTCCAGTTGCGTACCGCGACCGTATTCGGCTCTAACACGGGTCAGCTCCAAAGTTTCCGATTGGGTTTGCACGTTTTCTTGCGCCACCTGCATTTGAAGCTGCAAACCGCGCAACTGGAAGTAGTTTCTGGCGACTTCAGCGATCAAGCTAATGCTGACGTCGCGCAGCGATGCCTCCTGTGCGTCGACCTCGTCGCTGCTGGCCTCGATATTACGGCGCACTCGCCCAAATAAATCGACTTCCCAAAACGCATCGAACCCGACGTTATATAGATTGAGTTGTCGCGGCACGAAATTTCGATTATTCAAGGAACCGATACTTCGTTTTTGCTCGGTGTAGTTGGCGTGCGAGGTAATGGTCGGCAACAGATCCAAACCAACCTCCAAGTATAATGCCCTGGCCTCGCGCAGATTGGCTTGCGCGGCTTTTAAGTCGTAATTGTGCGCCAGCGATTGCTCAACCAAAGCCGTCAATTGTTGATCGCCAAAGGTCTGCCACCACTTGATTTCCACGGCTTGATCGGAAAACTCCCGGCGCTTACCTTCCGCGAAAGTCGCCGGCGTATTCATTTCCGGCCGCTCGTAATCCGGCCCGACCGCGCAGCCGCTTACCGATAGTATGAACAGCACGATTATGCCGGCGTAAGCCGATAGGGATATGAAACGCATCATAACGAATTATCCTTTGGCGACGAATGAGTCGAAGCGGCTTGCACCGCACTTCGAGCCGCAACCCAACGCGCCGACAAGGCTTGAGCCACGACGTAGAACACCGGCGTCAGCAACAGGCCGAAAAACGTTACGCCTATCATTCCGCTAAACACGGCCATGCCCAGCAATTGCCTGGCTTCGGCACCCGCGCCTTGGGCGACCACTAAGGGCAGCACCCCCATGATGAACGAAAACGACGTCATCAAAATCGGCCGCAGGCGGATGCGGGCTGCTTCGACCACCGCTTGTTTCGCGTTCAAACCGGATTGCTGCCTATGCTTGGCAAACTCCACAATCAGAATCGCATTCTTGCTGGCCAATCCGACCAAAACGATGAACCCGATCTGAGTGAAAATATTGTTGTCCATACCGCTGAGCCAAACGCCGGTCATTGACGACAATATGCAAGTCGGCACGATCAAAATCACCGCGAACGGCAAAGACCAGCTCTCGTATTGGGCGGCCAAGGCCAGGAACACAAAAATCACACTCAACGGAAACATCAATAAGCCGACGTTACCGGCCAGCACCTGCTGCAAACTGAGCTCGGTCCATTCGAAATCGAAACCCGGCGGCAGTTCCGCACGCAAGAGCGCTTGCATCGAGTCTATGGCTTGGCCGGAGCTGACGCCGGGTAAAGTGGAGCCGTTAATTTCGGCCGACGTATACATGTTGTAACGCGTGATCTTGTCCGGACCGACGATGTCCTTGACCTTGGCGATCGCACCGAGCGGCACCATGCCGCCCTCTTTGTTTTTGGTCTTCAGTTCCGTGATATCTTTCGGCTGCATCCTAAAACCGGCATCGGCCTGGGCAACCACCTGGAACGTCCGGCCGAAGGCGTTCAAGTCGTTGACGTATAAAGAACCCAAATAAATCTGCAGAGTTTCGAACACGTCTTGCAAGGGAATATCCATGGACTTGGCCCGGGCCCGGTCCACGTCCACGAACAATTGCGGCACATTGGCTCTGAAAGTAGTAAACAAACGGGCCATACCGGGCAACTGGCTGCCGTGGTTGATCATCTCTCCGGTGACTTTTTCCAGTGCCTCGGTGCCGGCGCTGGCCCTGTCCTGTATCTGCACCTTGAAACCGCCGACGGAACTCATGCCTCGCACGGGCGGCGGCGCGAACACCGCGATATTGGCGTCTTCGATACCCGACAAGCGTTCGCTGAGTTTCTTGACGATCTGGTCGGCATACAATGCCGGATGCCCGGCCCGGTCATCGAAGCTATCCAGCCGGGCGAACATGGTCGCCACGTTGGACTGGCTCGCTCCGGTCAATACCGACCAGCCGACATAGGCATTGACGTGGGCCACCCCTTCGGTCCCCAGAATGATAGGTACGGCCTTTTTCATGACGGCCTCCGAGCGCGTGAAAGACGCGGCGTCCGGCAATTGAGCGTACAAAATCAAATAACCTTGGTCCTGCTGCGGAATAAAGCCGGTCGGCACCTTTTCGAAAGCGAAAAAATTTAGACCATTCAAGCCGACGTACAGCACCAGTACCAGCGCTGTCATCCGAATCAGGCGGCCCACCAGGCGGCCGTAGCCCTCGCTGAAACGCTCGAATAAACGGTTGAACGGCGCGAAAAACCAGCCCAGCATTCGGTCGATCAAGCGCGAGAACGCATCCTTGTTACCGTGGGCCCTGTCCAGCAACAATGCACACATGGCAGGACTCAAGGTTAGCGAGTTGAAGGTCGATATGATGGTCGATACCGCGATGGTCAAAGCGAACTGCTTATAAAAAGCGCCGGATACGCCGGTGATAAACGCGGTCGGCACGAATACGGCGATCAGCACCAGCGTCGTGGCGATAATCGGCCCCACGACTTCGCTCATCGCGATACGCGTCGCCTCGCGCGCGTTCAGACCGTCGGCTATATGGCGCTCCACGTTCTCGACCACCACGATCGCGTCGTCGACCACGATACCGATCGCCAGCACTAAGCCGAACAGCGACAAGGTGTTCAAAGACAATCCCAGGCCCGCCATCACCGCGAAAGTACCGATCAGCGACACCGGCACCGCCAGCAGCGGAATGATCGCCGCCCGCCAATTTTGCAAAAAGATCACGACGACCATCACGACCAACAAAATGGCTTCAAACAGGGTTTTGACGACCGCGTCTATCGATTGCTGCACGAACACCACGGTGTCGTATACCAATAAATAATCCAACCCTTCCGGAAAGCGCGGTTTTAATGTCTCCATCGCCTCGACCACAGCCTTTTTGGTCTCCAGCGCGTTAGAGCCCGGTAACTGAAATATCGCCAGACCCACCGTTTGTTCGCCGTCCAAATAGAGGCCCGAGTTGTAATCTTTCGCGCCGAGTTCGATGCGGGCGACGTCTTTCAAGCGGACGATCTCACCGTCGGCGCCTTGCTTAATCACGATATCGCCGAATTGCTCCGGCGTTTGCAAACGCCCCAGCGTGCTGACGGTATATTGATATTCAACGTTTTCCGGCGATGGTTGTTGGCCGACCACGCCGGCCGCAACTTGCACATTTTGTTCGCGTACCGCTGCGACCACCTCGCTCGCAGTCAAATCGCGCGATGCGACTTGTTCCGGATTCAGCCACAAGCGCATACTGTAATCGCGGGCGCCGAACACTAATATCTCGCCGACGCCGGGCAGCCGCGCCAAGGTATCCTTCAACTGCAACAAAGCGTAATTGCTCATGTAAACGCTGTCGTAGCGCTTATCCGGCGAGATCAGATTGACCACCAGACTCAAATCCGGACTGCGTTTCTTCACGCTCAGACCCTGCCGGCGCACCTCCTCCGGCAGCTTCGGCTCAGCCAAGGCCACCCGGTTCTGCACCTGAACTTGGGCTTCATCCAGATCGGTACCGGGTTTGAATGTGACAGTCAACGCCATTACCCCGCTGTTGGTCGACTGCGACGACATGTACAGCATGTTCTCGACCCCGTTGACTTCCTGTTCGATCGGTGTCGCGACCGTATTGGCGACGACTTTGGCATTGGCGCCGGGGTAAACCGTACTGACGACGACGGTCGGCGGCGCAATCTGCGGATATTGCGCTATCGGCAGATTTATCAAGGCCAGCCCGCCGACCAAGACGATGACGATGGACAATACCGACGCGAAAATCGGCCTGTCTATGAAAAAATGGCTTAGTTTATCCATGATCTATTGCGCTCCTTCCGCTGCCAGCGCAATGCGTTCCGGCTTGACGCTCATGCCCGGCCTGAGCTTTTGCGCGCCTTCCACCACGACCCAATCGTCGGCCCGGACCCCCTCGCGCACGACGCGCATCGTGCCCAGTAACGGGCCTAAGGCCACTTTCCGGTATTCCAGCTGATTATCCGGTTTAACCACCCAGACGAATTGTTGCGCCTGATCGTTGCCTATCGCTCTATCCGGCAACAATGCCGCCTGATAAGAATCGCTGGCTTGCACGCGCATGCGGGCGAAAAACCCGGGGCTCAGCAAGCCGCCGGTATTGGCGAATACGCCGCGCAGCGTTACGGTACCGGTAGCGGCATTGGCTGCGGGCGCAACATAATCCAAAAGCCCGCTATGCGGAAATTGATCTTCGTCAGACACCGCCAGTTGCAGCGGGGTGCCTTTCAAATCCGTCGAACCTTGTCCCAATGTTTGAGCGCGACGCCGATATCTCAACACCGACAATTCGTCCGCATCGACATAAACATAGACCGGATCGATGGAAACGATGGTCGTCAGCACGGTGCCTTCGCCGCCGTCTTTTACCAAATTACCGGCCGTGACCAGCTCGCGGCCGACTCGGCCGCTAATGGGCGCCCGGATTTCGGTGTATTCCAGATTCAGTTTGGCCGTATAGACGTTAGCTTCGGCCGAAACAACGGCCGCAGCGGCTTCGCGCAGTCCTTTTTGACGGCCGTCGTATTCCTCGATGGAAATCGCTTTGGCTTTGAACAAATTTTCCGCCCGCGCCAGATCGTTCTTCGCCAGGTCGTATTTAGTCTTCGCCCGTTCCCATTCGGCAGTAGCGTACTTCAACTGCGCTTTAAACGGCTCTGCATCCAACACGAACAGCAAATCGCCTTTGTTGACTTTCGCACCGGCCTTGAAGTTGACTTTTTCCAGATAACCGCTAACCCGAGCCCTAAGCTCCACTGAATCGACCGCTTCGATTCGGCCTGTATATTCGTCCCAATCGATAATTTCCTTAACCAAAGGTCGAGCCGTTTTTACGCTAACTTCCTGCATTGGCGGCTGGCGGGATGCCGTGTCGTTGCATGCGGCCGCCCACCAGACGCATACGGCAAGCAGCGCCAGGCGCGAGATCCGCTTGACCGTACCGTTTAACTGCCGCCCAAATTCCTGCCCTATCGTTACTTGTGGTCGACGCTGCATGCTACGCTACTCCATAACCTATAAATAAAATGGTAAATTACCTTACCGTTTTTAGTTTAGTGTATACTGTTAAAAAGAGTCAATTTATTTTCTATATGTGAAATCATGGTGAAATGCGGACGCCCACCGAAAGGCAACGAACAACTTAGCCGGGACAGGCTGCTCGACGCTGCCCAGCAGCTTTTTTTGGAGCACGGCTACGGCAATCTCAGCCTGGAATCCTTAGCACGCGAAGCGCGCGTATCGCTACGCACGATCTACAATCAATTCGACGGCAAGGCCGGCGTGTTCGGCGCACTGATCCGGCGCTGCAGCGACCAATTCATTAGCGGCTTGAAGGAAAACAGCGACATTCAGGAAGCGTTGACTGAATTCGGCACCCAATTTTTGTTCCGCATCACTCGCCCGGATGTGATACGCATGCGGGCGATCTTAATTGGAGAATCGCCGCGCTTTCCCGACCTGGCCGAGCAGTTTTACGAACAAGGGCCCCGCCGCACGCTCGGCCACTTGGCGGATTTCTTCGAACGGCATCAGCAGGCCGGCCACATCGCCGTCACCGACCCGGACTTTTTGGCCGACCAATACGTCAGCGCCCTACGCGGCGAGCGTTTTCAGCGACTACAGTTGGGCTTGGAACCGATTCCGGACGAGGCCGAAATCCGAACCTGGGTCCGCCGAGTCACCGTCTTATTTTTGAAAGGCTGCGCGTCCGCCTAAGCCGATTCAACGCCGTAATCAAAAACCGCAGCCGTCGACCAGACAACGAGTCATCCGCACTTGCCAACGAAGCGCGAGACAAATATGCGCTTTTAAACGAAAATAGTGCGATGTTTTTTTCGTTCTTTATTCATGTATAAATACGACGGCCTAGTTGTTCACCAAAGCCACGACGACGAAGGCGTTATTGAAATCGTCGACAAAAATGGTGAACGCGCACTTCACTTCGGTTCGACCGCGCGGCAGAGCAGCATGCTTCTGAGCGAGCCTAACCGGCTACACTCGCTTTATGCCAGGGCGATGATGAGCTTGCTGTTATTTTACGACCATCCCAAGGAGGCACTAATAATAGGCCTGGGCGGCGGCTCGCTGGCGAAATTTTTATTGCATCACTTTGCCGACTGTCATTTGAATATCGTCGAATATCGCAGTAGCGTATTGAAAGTGGCACGCAGCCATTTCGGTTTACCGTTTGACACGCGCATGAAAATTAAGATCGGCTGCGGCGCCCAACACGTTTTAAACCAAGCCCGCGCGCAAAAAGAATTGCACGATTTAATCTTGATCGATGCCTACGACCACGCCGGCATGTCCGCCGAGGTCAGCAGCATCAATTTCTTCGACCACTGCCGAACCTTGCTGACCAAAGACGGTCTATTGGCCATCAATTTATGGGGCACCGACAAAGAGTTGTTTCAACAAGTGAGTTGGAATCTTGGGCAAGTCTTTCAGTGGCGTCTGTTGTTTCTTCCGGTGCGAAAACGCGGCAACATCATCGGTTTTGCATTCGGCGAACGACACGCCAAACCCAACATGAAAGAGTTAACGGAAAAAGCCAAATTACTGGAACAACGGTACCAACTGGAATTTCCTCTTTATTTGCAAGATTTGAAACGCAGCAATCCTCGCGGCATTAACCGGATAATCAATAAGTGAACCACAACGCACCCGACATCTTCGCTTACAAAAAATACTGGGCTCAGCGTTTCGGACCTGCTCCGGAATTACCGATGAGCCTGGAAGAAATGCAACGGATGGGTTGGGATGCCTGCGACATCATCTTAGTCACGGGCGACGCCTATGTCGACCACCCGAGTTTCGGCATGGCGGTCATCGGCCGAGTACTGGAAGCCCAGGGGTTCAGGGTCGGCATCATTTCCCAGCCTGATTGGCATAGCGCCGACGAATTCAGAAAATTAGGCAAGCCCAATCTGTTTTTCGGCGTGACCGGCGGCAACATGGATTCCATGGTCAACCGCTATACGTCCGACAAGAAAATCCGCTCTAACGACGCTTATACGCCCGACGGCGCCGCCGGCAAGCGTCCCGACCGCGCTGTAAACGTTTACTCACATCGTTGCCGCGAAGCCTTTAAAAATGTACCTATCATCATCGGCGGTATCGAAGCCAGCCTGCGGCGTATCGCTCACTACGATTATTGGTCGGACAAAGTGCGAAAGTCCATTTTATTGGATTCCAAAGCCGATTTGCTGGTCTACGGCAACGCCGAGCGCCAGGTCGTCGAAATCGCCCATCGCCTGGCCAGGGGCGAAAACATTCACGATCTCAAGGGCATACGCGGCACCGTGCATTTCGTCAAACAAGTGCCTTTAGGCTGGATAGAAAAAGACTCCACCGACATCGACAAACCCGGCGCGGCGATCGTGCATCAAAATCCTTATCAGGAAATGCCCGTTTGCGAGAATGGAGCTCCCACTACAGCCATTCGCGAGCAAGTCATCCAATTCAAACCGATCGCCAACAAGAATCGCATGCAAACCGTGATCCGTCTGCCGGATTACGATGCGGTCAAGGACGACAGCATCCTATACGCCCATGCTTCGCGCGTCATGCACGGCGAAACCAATCCCGGCAATGCCCGGGCCTTGATCCAACGCCACGGCAACCGCGAAGTCTGGGTCAATCCACCGCCGCTGCCGCTGACCACACCGGAAATGGACGGCGTTTTCGACCTGCCCTTTTCGCGCTTGCCTCACTCAAGTTACGGTAAGGCCAATATTCCGGCCTTCGAGATGATTCAGCATTCGGTATTGATCATGCGCGGCTGTTTCGGCGGCTGCAGCTTCTGTTCGATTACCGAACACGAGGGCCGCATCATTCAGAACCGCTCGGAAGATTCCATCATCCGCGAAATCGAAACCATACGCGACAGTTCGCCTAATTTTACCGGCCATATTTCCGACCTGGGCGGCCCCACGGCGAATATGTGGCGTCTGGCCTGTAAAGATCCGAAGATAGAAGAGTCCTGCCGGAAACCCTCCTGTGTCTATCCCGGCATTTGCCAGAACTTGAATACCGATCAGACACCGCTGATCAAGTTATACCGACGCGCTCGCGCCGTGCCCGGCATCAAGAAAATTTTTATCGCTTCCGGCCTTAGATACGATATTGCCGTCGAAACCCCGGCTTATGTCAAGGAACTGGTCACACACCACGTCGGCGGCTATCTGAAAATTGCACCGGAACATACCGAACAAGGCCCGCTATCGAAAATGATGAAACCGGGCATGGGCACTTACGACCGCTTTAAAGCTCTGTTCGAAAAATACTCAAAGGAAGCCGGCAAGGAACAATATCTTATTCCTTATTTTATCGCTGCGCATCCGGGTACTACCGACGAGGACATGTTGAATTTGGCGCTGTGGCTGAAACGTAACGGATTCAGGGCGGACCAAGTGCAGGCTTTCTTGCCGTCGCCCATGTCGATTGCGACGGCGATGTACCACTCCGGTAAAGACACCCTACACAAAATCAGCCGCGAGGCCCCGGATATCGCGATACCGCGCAGCATGAAACAACGCCGCCTGCATAAGGCATTCTTGCGTTACCACGACCCCAAAAACTGGCCGCTATTGCGTGAAGCCCTGAAACAAATGGGCCGCGCCGAGTTGATAGGCAATGGCAAGCATCATCTGGTTCCGGCGTTTCAACCCAGATTCAGTGATGAAGCAAGCGGCAAGCCTACAGCTAAAATCCGGCCGTTCGCGACTAAGCACACGAGCGGCAGAACCAAACCCTTACCTAAAAAAGGCGTTTACAAACGGAAAATCAAGTAGTGCTCGCGCCGGACGCAATCGAGCGCATCATGATTGGACGAATACGCAGGGCGAATAAGTTCGATCCCGTTCAGGCATCAGATGAGACGGCTAGATCATGGAATCCGGCAACCTCTCGCGAACATGTGGTGTACCGATCATCACTGATTACCGACGCTACGCACCCAATCGCCCGGCCGTACAATGGTTTGCGCCAAACCGTCCTCAAGCTGGCCGGAGGCCATTGTCGGCCCGACGTCCGTGGTTACCATCACCCCGATGGGGTTAGTAAATCCCAATCCGCTCCTATCGGTATCGCCGGCTGAATATAACATCAGCCTGTCGCCGACCTTGACCCCATCCTGCGCACCGGCCTTTATTACAATCCTGCCGTTATCTAAATAGTCGACCCGGGCGGCAAATGGATAGCAAGCAAATAATTGCTGAATGTCATGGCCGGCCTGTTGCACGATTCCGTTAACTGAATGCCCGACCGGACTCGATTCGAAACGCTCACTACCCACGGTATAGCCAGGAGGTACGCTCACATCGCCTGTGACTGAGTCCGTATAACGCTGTTGAAACAACAACGCCCCGGTGAAACCGTCGTAAACATAGACATCAATGCCGATACTGCGTCTAGCCACGTAGTCTCGCATGGTGGATTTGACCATCGCCAAGATGCCCGATCCCCGCACATATTCGGTTGATTCTATTTTAAAATCACGTATCACGCCCGCCAACACCAATTGCGCGTTATACCGGTCGGCAATCGTCAGTACCACGGAGTCGGAACGACGTCCGAACCATGGTACGTTCGGCGCAAGATCCGGCTGGTAATACAGCGAGGTATTCGTGAGATTACTGACGATAAAATCGCCGGTTTCCATCAATTGATTACTGATTTCCCGCGGAATGCCATTGTATAAATCCTGGGAATCCGAACCGCTGATTTGTTCGGTATTCATGGCCGGGAATGCTGTCGCGACAATCCGCTTGCGATAAGAAGATTGGCACGAGTGTTGCGGCGCCAGCAATACCAGAACCTGAACGTGGTAAGCGCCGCTTTCTTGCCATTCGTCGACGATTTTGATATCGCTGGATAATAAAGACTGCGCTCTGCTTTGCCTCAATTGCAATGCCGCTTTTGCGACCGCATCATCGACAGCCGCTTGCCGAGCCCGCTCAACGCCGGCTCCCGTAATCGGCGCGCTGCCATGTACCGTAGCTTGCCGACTATTAACCGGAACGGCCGCAGTCTGTTTGTCATCGACTTCACTACAGGACATCGTTAACAGCATTAATAAGATTAGAGGCCAATTTTTACAGCGCATTAACAAATCCATTCACTATCAGGTAATTGAGCAGTATCCGAACGCCGGTATTGACCATCCACTGCACATCATAAAAACCGGTATCCAGTAACGCGCCATCGACAGCGCCGGGCTGTTTGGAGAAACCTTTAACGTAAAATTGATCACTACAATCCGCCATGCCGCAGGCCAGATTGACCGTTTTAATTTCGGCTGCGTTATATCCTAGACGAGTAATCGGAAGTTTACCATCTTCCCGAATACACCGATTGGCTTCAGCCACATCGCCACTCATGCATTGGTAAAAACGCGGCGTCAGTTTTAGCTCCAGCGTCGTTTTAAGGCTATCGCTGACGGTCCGGTAATCCGTTGCGCGCGCTTCGCGCAGATAGGTGTCCAAATAGATGCGATAAACCTCGTTGCTCATAACCTGAGTCCCTACGGTTTTATTTGATCCTAAGGGCTCGTAGTAGAGCTGCTGAGCCAATCCCCGATAGGCATTCAATTTGGCTGATTGTTGAGCGGACAACCAGCGGTAATTGACGTTGGCACCCGCGCCGCCGTCGAATCGACCATAACCGTTAGCTTGCAATACTTTTGCGTCGGCCGGCATAGCCGATTGCACGCGACTGTTGCTAACGCAACCCGCTAATACTAGGGCGAATCCGAATACGGATAATAGCGTGATACTGCGTTTCATGAGCTTCTCCAGGCTGTTTGCCGATTTAATCGGCTGTTTGGGCATTTTCTTGAGTCCTACCCGGCCACACCATTTTGTAAGTTCGCTTGTTACGCCATTTTATTTTTCTTTGTTTTTTCCACGAAGCTTTAATTAAATTGTTATTCTAATACTTATGTTCAGGTTCCTCTCAATTTGTCAGGAGAAAGCGTCATGACCCATACCACAAAGCAAATCGAAGACGATGTCCGGGAAGCTGTTGAGTCGGGCGTCGACATTTATCAGCGCGTTAAAGGCATCACACTTAAAGCGCTGACCCAACGGCAGCTGGACACCGAAAACATCAAGAGCGTGGTCGAAGCGGCTTTTAAAGGCATCACCTCGGGCATGAGTAGCCAAGCCGAACCGGCAAAGGCCGACTTTAACCAAGCCGCATCGGCCATAGACGACGTGTTGGAGCAAACCGCTCAAGCGTCGAAACTGGCTATTGAGGAAGCGGCATCCCGCGTTCGCGACTTTTCCCAGCAAGACCTTAGCCAAGCCACCGAAGACATCAAAAATTTGGAGCAAATTTTCCTGGAAACTCTGGAGAAAATCGCGCGCAACAGCAATGAGATGATTTTCGACACCGCGCAGCATTTCATCGAGCACGCGCGCCAAAACGGAACCGCCGTCGGCAGACAAACCGGGACGATAGTAGAGGCGCTGAACAATCTTCGGCAAAAGGGTCAAAATGCGGTCTTCAACAGCGCAAGCAAAACGGCTTCGATTATTGCGGAAATCGGCGGCGGCATTCTGACCGGCATTGCCGAAAGTTTCGAATCCAATAAAACCAAACGATAACCAGCGATTAACATGCTGTGGGAATTTCTAAGCGCTGCCAAGGATATAGGCAGAATGCAGGACATCGCCACAGTCCTAATTCGTTACGGCTTCGGTAGTTTTGTCCAGCTATTGGGCTTGGAACGAATATTGGCACAACTCGGCCGGCGTCTACACTGGCACCATGCCGAAGAATATGCCAATCTCGATACCCCGCACCGGCTTCGGCATATGTTGGAGGAATTGGGACCGACGTTTATCAAAATGGGGCAAATTCTGGCAACGCGGGTCGATTTGTTTCCGCCCGCCTATATTGCCGAATTCGAAAAACTGCTGGATCAAGTACCGCCGCTGCCGTTTGACGAATTATTGCCTCAATTGGAAGAAGATCTGGGCGGCAGTGTCGACGACATCTTTTTGGAAATCGATACCCAAGCCGTCGCGGCCGCATCTTTGGCTCAGGTTCATAAAGCCGTATTAAAAAACGGCGATCCGGTCGTGCTGAAAATCAGACGCCCGGGCATACGACGCATCATTGAAGCGGATTTGCATTTACTGAATCGCTTGGTTGAGGTTGTCGAAAGCGAAGCGCCGCAATTGCGCCGCTACCATCCGCGCCAAATCGTCCGGCAATTTTCCCAGTCGTTGCGAAGGGAGCTGGACTTTGCCGCGGAAAGCCGTAATGCCGAACGGGTCGCGGCCAATCTGGCCAACGACCCCAATATCATGATTCCGAAAGTCTATTGGGAATATACCGGCGAACGGCTGAATGTGCAGGAATACGTTGATGGCATACAAGGCAGAGATCTGACGGCGCTCGAAAATGCCGGCCTAAATAGGAGATCGTTGGCCGAACGCGGCGTCAGAGCCGTTTTGCAAATGATCATGGAGGACGGTTTCTTCCATGCCGATCCGCATCCGGGCAATGTGTTCTATCTGCCGGATAACAGGCTCGCCTTCATCGATTTCGGCATGACGGGGCGTTTGACCGAAGAGCGCCGCGAACAATTGGTCAGCTTCTTATACGGGATGGTCAATCATCACGCCGCCACAGTCGTGGAAATTCTGGAAGACTGGTCGGATATGGTCACTATCGACGGCCAGAACACGTTATTGGTGGAGATCGATGGATTCGTCGAACATTACAGCTCTTTAGCTCTCAAAGAGCTAAGCTTACCGATGATGATCCAAGATTTAATGGTCATTCTAAGGGATCACAACTTAAGCTTGCCGCCCGATCTAGCATTGCTGATCAAAACCTATATCACTTTGGACGGCTTGGGTCGGTATCTCGTCCCCGAGTTCAATACGCTGAATTTTTCGTCTCCCATCATTAAAAAACTGATGGCCGACCGCTATCGGCCGGAAGCCATCGCCAAACGCAGTTGGCGCAATCTAACTATCCTGGCCGACTTATTGACCGGCTTCCCGAAACAGCTGCATCAGCTCTTGCGGGCATCTCGTAAAGGAACCATACAGGTCAATATCAGCGTCACCGGGTTTGATCGCCAAATTAATAAAATCGACAACGCCATTACCCGGCTTACCATGGGCATTGTAACCGCAGCCCTGATTATCGGTACATCGATTATAATCACGGTAAAAACCAATCGAGAAATCATGGGCATGCCTTTTTTCGGATTCATTGGCTTCGTTTCAGCCAGTATATTAGGCATATGGCTGTTGATATCCATTTGGAAAGGACATAAGAATGATTGAAACACCTTCCGGTCGTTAGCCCCAATGCGCCCGAAAGCGGGTAAATTGACGGACGACCTCACATCTCAGAATAAACGGGTCGCTTGCGTCTAGGCGAACAGACAAAGGAAAAACCCCCGAGGTCTGCTATTCCTTAATAAGCTGAACTTGCCGGAATCCGGTAGTCATGGATGAATAGTGAATGTGAATCGACTTATGGCGAAGCACTTATAACAAATTAAAGCCCTGCTTCTCGGATAATCGAATCATAACTACAACCCGTTTTCCGCATCGTATTTGCCGCTTAATCATATTCACGAATCAGCACCTTTAATGCCCCGTTTTCTCTTATTCTTTGCAACTTTTTTATATTTGCAACTGCATCTACCGCCAATTCATGCGGATGAAGCCTTGTCGGTTTCCAAAATCAAAGCGATGTCTTTGGAGGAAATTTTACAAGTAGAAGTTGTTTCCAAAAAGAAAGAGGATAAAAACACGGCTGCCGGCATCGTTAGCGTCGTTACCGCCGACGATATCAAGCGTTACGGCGGCAACACTTTGGCGGACATACTCAACAGAATGACCAGCATCTATATGCTTAGTACATATATCTGGTCCGACAGCACAGCCGCGGTCCGCGGCGATGCCTTGACTCATGTCAACAACCATACCTTGGTGTTGATCAACAGCAGACCTATCCGCGACAGCGCATACGGCGGCTTAAATGAAACCATGTTGCGCGACTTTCCGATTCATCAGATCGAACAAATCGAAGTCATCAGGGGGCCGGGATCGGTTATGTACGGCAGCAATGCATTCACCGGGGTCGTGAATATCGTCACCAAAAAACACAAGGACACTTCATTAACTTTGCGAGGACGTTATGGCAGCTATGACACCGGACAGGTCGAAAGCGAGTTTGCCTGGAAAAATGAAGAGGCAGCCATGACCGGAGCCGTACGTTTTCGCAAAAGCGACGGTTGGTTATCTTCGCAAATTGACGAAAACAGGGAATCCACCAGTTTTCGCAACAATGGCGAAGACATAAGTGCCAGCTTATGGGGTGAATGGCGGGATTTTACCTTCAATCTTTATGTGGTAAACAATCAACACAACCATTGGGGTTCGGTTCCGATAGGCTCCGGCCAGCCGATCGAAAACGAAAAATTCTTTTTCGATACGGGTTATAAACATCAATTCTCCAGCAACTGGCTTGCCAAGTTAAACCTGACTTACACTCAATTTTCCCAAAGCTACGATTTACCGGTAAACCGCATCCCTTACCTGACTTACTTATATGAAGACAATATCCTGCTCGAACAAACCAATTACTTAAATTTCTTCGAAGACAAGTTGAACATCACCTTAGGCGGTTTGGTAATTTGGCAAGACGGAGGCGTCAAACAAGCGGAAAATCACAATACGTTGGAGCCTTATTCCCAGTTAAGATCCAGCGTTTACGCTGAAGCCAGCTATCCCCTGTTAGACAATTTAAAACTGACGCTCGGCGGCCAGTATCACCGGTTTGACAACTTAAAACCGCCCTCTCCAGGCGTGTTAGACGACGGTAAACCAACCACGGGTTTAGTCGGCAGGGCGGGCTTGGTATATGAGATCACCACGGCTTGGGGCGCCAAGCTCCTATACAATCAAGCCTATCGCTCGCCTAGCGCGGGCGAATTGGGCGCGAACTCGTCTTTGGTCTTAGGCAACAGAAACATCCAACCGGAACAGGTCGAAACCGCCGACGCTCAGATTTTTTATCATACCAGAGATTATCAAGCATCCTTGACGGCATTCAGAAGCGAGGTGCGTAACTTAATTGTTAGAATGCCGGTTCCGGATACCGACCCCCCTCGTTTGAAATACGACAACTCCGGCGGCGCAACCTTCGAAGGCTTGGAATTTGAGACCGACCTTAAACTCGCCGACTGCCTGTCTTTTAAAGGTTCTTACACTTTTCAAACGAACAGCAAAGCGAACGGACAGAACAACGCCACCCTGATGCCCAACCATATGGCGAAATTCGGCTTAAGCTTCGACGCGACACCCGATTTGCAAATTAGCGCATTTGATACGTATTTTAGTGCGGCAAAGGTAGTCCCAACCTCCCTCGTCGTCAATCCGCCCGCCCTTAGCTATCACAACATCACCGTCAATACGAATTATAAACTGGACCATTTATTAGGTTTTTCCGGTACCGAACACCTTACTTTCACATTTTATATCGACAACCTGTTGAACGATAAATTTTATTATCCGGAATTTAACCGCAAGGTTATTAACACCATGCCCGCCTCAGCCGGCACCTCCTTATACGGTGAAATTGCCATCAATTTTTAATTTATTATCCAAATTACAAAATATAATAAATGGCAATTCTCCGGGCAACCATTCCATTAATTCTAGCGGCCATATTTGCGCGCCTTGCAATAAAAAATGCCGAGGCAGTCGAAAACAGCGAACTTATTCGCGCCTCAATCATAGAAAAAGTCGCGAGTTTCATTGAATGGCCCAGCCTAAATCAAGCGCATTTTACTATCTGTTCTTTCGACGACACGCCGTTACTATCCGCATTACAAATCTATTATGAGAATAGTTTTTTCAATAATAAACCAATAAAACTAGTCACATTCCACAATTATGCAGCCCTTTCGGATTGCCAAATCATTTACCTGAGTGCGGATGAAAGCTCTAAATTGGACGATATTATTAAACAGACAGAAAAGCGGCCGATCTTAATCATTACGGAAAAAAAAGACGCCGTCAGTCATGGCGCGCATATCGGTTTTTTTGCCGAGGAAAATCGCCTGCATTTGGAAATCAACCGAACGGCCTTATCTGCAAGCCACTTGAGCGCAAGTTATCATTTATTGGGAGTAGCTCGCATTGTTGAATAAAATAACACAGTGGCTATTATTTCAGCCATTAAAACGAAAAATAATATGGGTAATCATGACAGTCGTCAGCATGACGGTCATTTCCGTATCCGGTTTTTTATATTGGCACAATGAGCAACTCTATCGCGAAAACCTGATTCGGAATAATTTGGTTTTGGTTAAACTAGTCGGCGAATATACTACGCTGCCGCTCGTATTCAATGATAAAAAAGGCGCCGAAGAACAACTCAGCAAACTATTACAAGATCCCCGCGTTGCCTATGTTCGGCTAGAAAATGCTAATGGCGAGATTATGACGGATTACGACCCGCATAACCTGGCCATTAACGAACCATTAATCGATCCGGTACGGGAAGAGTACCGCTGGATCGACAACCGCCTTTACTTTGTTATTCAAATTCATCGCAATAATCAACAGCTAGGCATATTAAAAGGGGCATTTCGTCTTGATGAGTATTATCGTATTCAGCGTTCCGAATTTGCATTTATTATCGGCGCGGTATTAATTGCAATATCATTTAGTTTATTATTGTCATTGTTATTAAGGCAATTTGTAATGTCATCGATCCGGCAACTGGAAATCCACGCTCGGCGAATTGCGCAACAGCCGGGGATAGATGAATTGTTTACCTATCCCAAACGGCGGAACGATGAAATCAGCCAGTTATATGAGGCCTTCAACTTACTCATGCAGCAGGTTCGAAGCAGGGAAGCGGAAATTCTTCAACTAAATTCCAACCTTGAAACCAAAGTCAAACAACGTACCGACGACTTGAGCGCCGCACTGAAAATAAAAAGCGCGTTTCTGGCCAATATGAGCCATGAAATCCGCACGCCCATGAATGCAATCCTGGGTATGTTGCATCTGGTATTACAAACCGAACTCTTGCCTAAACAGCAAAACTATATCGCCAAGGCCAACGAAGCGGCCAAGTGGCTGCTAGGGATCATAAACGATATTCTGGACTACTCTAAGCTGGAATCCGGAAAGATTAGCTTGGAACTCGCCAATTTCCGGCTCGAATCCGTGAAACAGTATCTGGAAGACGTCGCGACGCCGTTGCTAAAGGACAAGCCTGTAATTCTGCGATTCCGGGTCGATCCGGACATTCCAGTTTTAGTAGGCGATCCGCTCCGTTTAGGTCAAATATTGCTCAACCTGATCAGCAATGCCATCAAGTTCACTGAATCAGGCAGCATAATCGTGCGTGTTAAATTAGAGAGCATCACTACGGAACACGCGAAATTGGAATTCAGCGTAAGCGATACCGGTATAGGCATCAGCGAAGAACAGCAGCAACACTTGTTCGAACCTTTTACACAGGCCGATAATTCAACTACACGTCAATATGGCGGCACGGGCTTAGGCTTGACTATCTGTAGGGAATTGGTGGAAACGATGGGCGGCCGCATCAGCTTGGAAAGCCGCGTGGGCCTTGGTAGCCGTTTTTCGTTTATCATCGAATTCGGCCTCGCCGACACAAGCATACCGACCCGGGAATTGTTAATTCAATCGTCTCCGAATCGCTGGGCGGCGCTTGCAGGTGTTTCGCTTTTGGTGGTTGAAGACAATATCGTCAACCAGGAACTGGTTCTGGAAACCTTAGGCAAATATGGCCTAAAAGTCGACCTTGCCTGCAACGGCGCCGAAGCCGTTGAAATGGTCGAAAAAAATAACTACGCTGCGATACTGATGGATTGTCTGATGCCAGTGATGGATGGGTTCATCGCCACGCAAACGATTAGAGCCAAACCTTGCTTTGCGAATTTGCCTATCATCGCCATGACCGCCAATGTGATGACCGAACAACGTGACCGATGCATCGCCAGCGGCATGAACGATCATATCGGCAAACCGATTCACTGGGAGGAACTATTAGATAAATTAGATCGATGGATCAACCCAAACTCGACGGCAACGCCACCGCTATTAGACTCAGAAGCACAAACTCACGTGACTCAATTTCCTATGCTGCCCGGAGTTGATGCCGAAATGGCGCAGCAGTGCGTCGCGGGGAATATCGACTTGTACTGGAAATTATTGCGCACAATCCGAAATAAACATACGGACGACATGGCAACGATAAAGTCGCTCTATCAGTCGGGTAACAAGCTATCCGCCGCTGAGCAAATACATGCACTGAGCGGTGCCCTGAGCACCATCGGCGCGATGAAGCTATCGTCGATATTGAAAGAGCTACAGTATCGATTGACTAACGATCCGGACCACAAACAAATAAGCGATTTGATGCGGGAAGCGGAAAATAGCTTTAACGAGCTCATGACCGAAATCGACCGGATATGTCGCTAGGTCGATATAATTAGCATTATTTATCCGACGGCTTATGTTAGATACCAACGAGTCTCCCCAGATCGCCCAAGCTGTTTTGCGAGCGAACCGGCGGACGAATACCGTTAGATTTGATCGACCAATGCGACTTTGCTGTCGTCCTCTTCCTGATAGTTTCGATAATTAATCGAAAGCTTCAGTCCGGCGAACCGTCCCGCCATCTTTATTAACTCATTGGTTGTTTTATCGAATGTTAACTTGACCTCGCTCAGAGTTCTGTCTTCGTATCCTTCTTCAACATCCTTGGCATCCAGGCGAAACTGATACTTATAAATCTCCTCTTTGTCCTGATCCTCGATTTCGAGCGGCTCGCCCAAATTTGCCAGGACCGCCGATTTTTTCGGGAGATCGGCGGCGACTTTGTCCCTAAATTCCGCTTTGGCCCGCAATTGCTTTTTTCCTTCGTTGATCTCGGCACCGCCCAAAGAGCGAAAAGAAGCCTCCAAAAACTCGGGCGGCGCAATTTGTAAGAACAACTTGGAGAACGACCATTGAATGACTTTATCTTCTTGATTGAAAATGAGCTCGCAGTAAAAACTGATTTCAGGATTAACCACCTTATTATCTTTGTCTAATTTGTGAAACCAGTAGAGCCAGCGTTTACCGACAGCCGTGTTTTCTTCGCTACTGGCATGCAACTTGGCTAATGCCACGAAATCTTCGCTAAATAACTTTGGATCTTTGAAATGAACCGTAAACTTATCGTCGGATGTTACGGCAAAATAACGGTCAAACTCTTCCATTTGCAGGTAAGTCTGATAGGCATGAAACCATTCCAAGCAGCCGGTTTGAGTGCTCAGTAAGATAGCGATAACAATCAGATGAGATAAACGTTTGAATCTTTTCATGACAGCCTCAGTGCCGCGTTGGCGGATCATCATCATTAATTCCGGAATTGACCAGTAGATTTTCCACATCAATTTTGTCGAAGTGATAATGCGCCCCGCAGAATTGACAGTCGACATCGATTTGACCGTGTTCCTGCAGTATGCCCTCCAGCTCGGGCCGCCCTAAGGACAATAAGGTATCACCGATTTTTTGACGTGAGCAGCTACATTTGAATTCAACCTGTTCCGGCTCAAACAGCCGGACTTTTTCCTCATGAAATAAGCGATGCAGCAATTCTTCACAATCCAGCGCGAACATTTCTTCGGCGGTGACTGTGTTTGCCAACATTTCTATCCGCCGCCAATCTTCTTTATCGTGTTTTTCTCCCGGCAATTCTTGAATAAACAGGCCGGCGGCATACGTTTCGTCGGCAAATAGCCATAAGCGGGTATTCAACTGTTCGGATTGGTCGAAATAGGTCTTCAATACGGCCGCCACATTATCTTCGGCAATTCCGACTATGCCTTGGTAAGGCTCGCCTTTATCCGATTCCAAGGTCAAAACCAGGCGGCCGCCCTCGCCCATCATTTGACGCAGAGTCGTTGCAGTGACCTTCGGCTCGCTTCTGGTCAACACGCGAATCTTGCGTTCACTGGTCGCTTGCGCGACCAACGCTTTTACCTCGCCATTGCCTTGAAGCTGCATAATCAGCGCGCCTTTGTATTTGAGCGTCGCCGACAGCAATACCGTAGCCGCCAGCGCTTGACCCAAGTGCGATTCGACCGCATCAGTGACCAAGGTCTGATACTGCTTGGCCTGCCGCCAACTGTGCCGTAACCGCACCCATTCGCCGCGCACGCCATGATCCTCGAATAAAAAGCGTCTAAAACAGTCTTGTTGTGTCATATTCTTATGGAAAATTTAAAGCAAGGGAGCGATTATAATCCGCTACCCTTTTTCATTCGACTTCGGGCCAATTGTTATGCATTTTTTAACGAAAAAAACCATTATGCCGACTGCCGAGCAGGCCCTGCCGGGTCGCCGACAAGCCATGCAAACCGCATCTCGACATGTGGTTACCGGCAATCCCATCGTGCCGCCATTTCCCGAACACCTTCGGCGAGCGCAGTTCGGTCTGGGCTGTTTCTGGGGCGCGGAGCGCAAATTTTGGCAACAGTCCGGCGTATTCAGCACCGCAGTCGGTTATGCGGGCGGCTTTACCCCGAATCCCAGCTACCAAGAGCTTTGCACCGGCATGACCGGCCATAACGAGGTGGTGTTGGTCTTATACGATCCCGCCGCTATATCCTATCAAGCTTTGTTACAGTTATTCTGGGAATCGCACGACCCCACTCAAGGCATGCGCCAAGGAAACGATATCGGCACACAATACCGTTCCAGCATAGACGTATTCGACGAAGCTCAGTTGGCAGCCGCCGAACAGAGTTTGCAGCATTATCAAGCCAAATTGACCAAAGCCGGATTAGGCAAAATTACCACCGAAATCCGGCAAGGACCGATATTCTATTATGCCGAAGACGAGCACCAGCAATATCTGGCGAAAAACCCGGCGGGATATTGCGGCTTAGGCGGTCTGGGTATTGAATTTGTTTAAGACCGGCGACGAAGTAACGCCGAATCAATTCGTTTTCGGTTGACCGCTAGGGATCAGATCGATAATTTTTGCAAAATTGAATTGATTCACCAGCTCTTTCAGACTCGCTGCCAGCAGTGCATCTTCCGGCTGAATCTGTTTCGCGATATCCAGACAGCGTTCGACATCGAGTTCTATCGCGGCATCGCGTAAATTATCCAGCCACTCACGCGACGCGCCCTTGAGCCTTTCCGCTAATTCGCTCCGGTTCATTCCGTTACCGTTAGCATGCGGAGCCGATCCCTCCTCGTAGACATAACGCACCCCCAAATGTCGGGCCATGCACTCGAAAATTTCCTCGTCGCGATAGGGTTTGTAGACGATCGCGCAGACGCCGGCATCCAACAAGGCCTTGCGCTGATCCTGGTTGGTCGATGCCGTCACGGCGGCAATCTTCAGTCCCTCCGCTTCCGGCATGGCCAAAATCGTTTTTGTGGCGGTAATGCCGTCTATTATCGGCATGCGGCTGTCCATCCAGATGAAATCCGGCCGGTTTCGTTTAAACCCTTCTATCGCTTCGAAACCGTTGCTCGCCTCGAATACGCTAAATCCGACTGCGCCCAATAAGCGTTTGAGCAATAACCGGCTATCGGGCTGATCTTCCGCAATCAATATGCGATAGCTCGGCTGACCCGGCTCTAAACCGATCACATTCAAAACATTCGGTTCGGGACCGATTTCAAGTTCTGACTCGTCGACTCGCGCAGCCGGCAAGAAAACCCGAAATAAGGAGCCCTTGCCCGGCTCGCTGTCGACCGTGATATGCCCCCCCATTAATTCGACATATTGCTTGGTGATCACCAAGCCTAAGCCGGTACCGTGCTGCTCGGCTATCTTGCCGACTTGAACAAATGCGTCGAAAATACGCGACAAATCCTCGTTGGCGATGCCGACCCCCGTGTCTTCGACTTCGCAGATCAACACCAAAGGATCGTCCGCCGACTTGGATTGCGTGTGTAAACGCAGGATCACCTGGCCTTTCAGCGTATATTTGATCGCGTTACCCAATAGATTGATCAAAATGTGTTTAAACTTAACGGCGTCCGCATTAATCACCCGCGGAAAAGACGAACCCTGGTCGATATAAAGATCCAAACCTTTAGAAGCCGCTCGCTCGCGCATCATGTCGATAACATCGCGTATCGTAGCGCCCAAGTCGAACGGTGCATTTTCGACCACCATGCGCCCCGATTCGATTTTCGCCATATCCAATACTTGATTAATCAATGACAGCAAGTGATTGCCGCTACGGTTGATGATATCGAGCACTTCTCGCTGCTCTTCGGTCAAAGTTTTATCGCTTTGCATCAACCTGGAAAAACCCAGCACGGCGTTCATCGGCGTGCGCAGTTCATGGGTCATGTTGGCCAGAAAAATGCTCTTGGCGCTATTGGCCGCTTCCGCACTATTCTTGGCTTTCTCCAGAACGATCCCCATTTCCTGCAAGCGGCAATTGCTGCGTTCCAAGTCGGCGGTACGTGTTTTGATGCGCTGTTCCAGGGTTTCGTTTAATTCCCTAAGCGCTGCTTGCGCTTTGCTGCGTTCCACCAATTCCAATTCCAATCTTCTATTCGCGGCCTGTAAAGCTTCGTTCGCGCGATCCCGTTCGGTTTCCCGCAGCCGCAAATTCTGCAGCATCTTGGCTATGCCGCGCGATAATATGCCAAGTTCATCGCCTCTGCCTTCGTCGAATTCGACATCGTAATGCCCGCGCGCGATGGCCTTAACCACATCCAATAGCTCGAACAACGGCTTGATGACCAGTCGATTCAAACTTACTTCCAAAATCAGGACAATCAATACAATGAGCGTCAATGTGCGGATGCCGGCGGCAATCGCTTCCCTGTGCAGCTCACGACTCAAGTTCCGTTTGCTCAAATAGAGCGTGACATCGCCGATTTTGACCTGTTCGTGCGTAACCTCTCGGCCGCGCTTGACGAATTCGCCGTCGATAAGCAGCCCCTTGCCGTCGATCACTTGCCCATGCACATTTCTGATTTCGGATAGGGATAATTGCTCTTCACCGAAAACCTGTATCGCGTAAGCATTTTCATCCAGCATTTCAATCCGAATCATATTGCGTATCCAACTCTGATCCATTTCCCAAAGAGGAATCTCCAGATTGTCGCTCAAGCGCAGAATTTTCCTATCGGCCTGAACCTCCAATTCGGCGGTCAAGCGCCGTTTAGTTTGCCAATAATTCCAGTATTCATAGGGAGCGAATGCCAAAACGACAATGGCGAGCAGCGACGCAGTCAATTTTGTCTTGATGCTTGCCGAACGTAATTTCATTGCTAAGCCGGCTAATAGGCGTACAAGCGCTGAAAGCGCTGCAACTGCGCAAACCAATCGGGCGGCAGCCGGGCGTCGGGATAATATTGCTGAACGATACGCTGATAAGTACCGTCCTCGATAATCGCGCTCAAACCGTGACGAAATTGCTCGGCGATGGTATTCGCATCGGGATACTCCGCATCCAGCATGATTGCAATCGGAGAAGTGGAATTCGGCAAAGGAATGCGCCCGAAATTCGCGGCTTTATCGGGAAACTCTCGGGCTATCATCTGTTGTCCGACCAAGTCAATTTCGAACACTAAATCCAGACGACCCATCTTAAGCTTTTTGAATAGCGATGCCTGGTTGTAACTGAATTCGAAATTCAAACCCATATTTTCGAATAGCTGCCAATTAATCAGAGTGCCTTTTAATACGCCGAGTCTGTATCGCTTCAGGTCATCGAAACTGGAAACGCTGGGCGTCTCGGCGAGATTGGGCCGATAATAAAATATCGACACCTCGGAAATCGCTATCGGAATAACGGCGGCAAACTCCTGCTCGGCCATGTAAAAATCCGGGTTACCAAGATCGTTGTTATTTTTGTCCTCTATCATGCGCGACAGCGGAACGAAATTGATCCGCGTTTTCAAGCCTGCCGCCGCCGAAACGGCTTGCACCAACTCGCTACCCAATCCGCCGCCCGGCATAACAGGGCACCAGTAAGGCGGACTTTCGTTGGCATCCAGCACGACGACATCTGCGGCGCAAACCGACAGCGAAATGCACAGCAACAAGCAGCTTAGGCAACGCATGCTAGCGAATAGGCAAGGTATAGCGCCCCATACCGTCGTCCCTGAACTGTTTTTCCAATACGTCTTGATATTGGCCGCTGGCAACGATGGCGGCCAAGCCGTTCTTGAATCGATTGGCAATCGCCTCGCCTTGCGGATGTTTTTTGTTAAAAATCACGAATATCGTCAGCTCCCCCGCCGCGGGCTCCATGCGAACGAATTGGGATTGATCCTTGCTGAAGTTTCGCGTTAAAAACCAATCGACCGCCGGCGCGGCCTCGCTAATGAAATCGATCGCTCCGTTTTTTAACTGCTCTAATAAGGTTAACAGCTTACCACTTTGGATTCGAATACCGGCTTGCCTATAAGCATCGACGTCTTCTTCGGGATATGCGCCGTAAACCATGTTAGCGAACGCCTGCAAATTGCCGCTCCAAGACAAGCCTTGCGGGTGCTTGCCCCGATTAAAAAAATAATGGGTTTTCAAGCGCAGCAAGGGCAGGAAAATCAACTGCTCCTTTTCTTGAGCGCTGAAATTCAAGTGACCGCCGATCACCGCCAAGGCTTGCTCCTGAAACAAATAATATTTCAGCATCCGAGCTAAAGGTTGCGAAATAATCGGCGCGTCGATTTTTTCCGTTTCTAAGGCCGCGTTAGCCAATTCCAGCGCCACGCCGCCGTTTGCTAAGTCATTGGTGACGAACGGCGGAAAATCCAGCGCGTAGATGGTATTGGCATTGGAGCTAAACAGGTCCGGTTTGATACGCGGCCCCGTTGCCAAAGCCTCTAAGGAACACCACAGGAGTATCAGTATCGATGCCGATAGTCTAATTAACAATCTTTGTATCGTCATAGGCACAGCCCGTCGGAAAGTAGGGTTAAAAAAAGCCGATATCCGTGGATTCGGAGGTATTAATCGTCAATGGCGGAAGCGGACAAAACCAGCAACTTGTCCCATAAATTGAAATGCAGGCTGAACGGCGAAGTCTGCGGCATAAAAATAGTAATTTTCTGTTCTTGGGGATCCACACTAAAGCGGGTCGAATATATTCCCGCCCACTCAAACACGCCGACATCGCCGGCATCGACATCGTGAGAGCGATCTTGTTGAATCGCAAAGCCTAAACCGAATTTCCAGCCGTGATCATGCAAAAACGTCGCGTCGAATCGGCCGATATGATTGGTGGCGGTCATCAATTCGACGGTCTTACGGCTCAAAAGCCGCACGCCGTCCAGCTCGCCGTTGTTCAACAACATTTGCGCAAACCGGAAATAATCGTACACCGTGGACAGCACATTGGCTCCGCCCGCCAAATATTGGCCGGACAAGGCATAGGCGTCGGACGGACACAGGGCCAAATCGCGGTCTATCATGGGCTCGGTCACCTTCGTCAACGAGCCATTCCAATCGCTTTTCCATACCGCCGCCAATCGGCCCAGTTTCTGCTCCGGGATGTAAAAATAACTGTCGCGCATTTTCAACGGCTCGAAGATATTCCGCTGCACGAATCGATCGAAACGCGTACCGGACACGACTTCCACCAAATAACCCAATACATCGCTGGCCAGGCTGTAATCCCAAACTTCGCCGGGATGTCTATATAGCGGAAGGCGCGCCAAACGCTTGACCATATCGCCTATGGTCTCATTGGGGCGGCAGAAACCGTCGGTGACGCCGGCTTCCTTATAAAAATCCAGCACCAGTTGCCGCTCGCGGTCATGGAAATAATTATTCGGGAACAGATACAACAAACCCGAGGTATGCGCGAGTAGATCGCGAATGGTGATCTCGCGCTTGGCCGGCACCAAGCGATATTCGTTGGCGGAACCGGCAGGCGTCAATTCCAGCACCTTGGGATTTTTGAATTCGGGTATATATTTCGAGACCGGATCGGACAGCAACAGCTTGCCTTGCTCGTACAACTGCATCACGGCAACGCTGGTCAACGGCTTGGTCATCGACACGATACGGAATATCGTATCCTTGCGCATCGGCTTATCGACGTCGGCAAGGCCCGCCTCCCGGAAATAAGCTATCTTGCCCTTGCGCGCGACGAGTACGACCGCACCGGCAATTTTTTTCTCCCGAACATGCTGATCGATCAATTGATCGATGCGTTTTAGACGTTGCGAGGACATTCCGACCGACTCGGGCTTGACGATAGCCGGCGATTGATCGGCAAATATCCCGTTTTGCATCAGGCACAGCGGCACCGCGAGCCAAAGCCGTTTAATCATGCTGATCCCTTCATGTCGCCGCGGGGAAATCCGGCCTGAGGTTAGCAGACTAGCCCCGACCAATGGCATCATAACGTTGATGTTGTTCGACCAATCTGTCCAGGTTTTCGAAAAATAAATCGATTAAGTACGGATCAAAGTGCCGGCCGCGCTCTTCTTTAAACAGCCGCAATACGCGATCCAATTCCCATGCCGGCTTATAGCAGCGCTCATAACTCAACGCATCGAAAACATCGGCTATTGCGGTAACCCGACCGGCAATATGGATTTCTTCGCCCTTCAGTCCCTGCGGATAACCGCTGCCGTCCCATTTCTCATGATGCTGATGGGCGATAATCGCCGCCATGTTCAACAATGGCCGCTGTGAAACCGATAACATCTTATAGCCTAGCTCGCTATGAGTTTTCATGATTTCCCATTCTTCGTCGGTGAGCTTGCCCGGCTTGTTCAGAATGTGATCCGGAATCGCGACTTTGCCGAGATCGTGCATCGGCGACGCATGTTTAATCAACTCCGCGTCATCGCAACCCGCCAATTCCGCCAATAGAAATGAAAACTCGGCCACTCGGACCACGTGTCTGCCGGTTTCATGCGAGCGCGTCTCGCAGACTTCGCCCAATGTCAAAATCAATTCTCTCTGGGTATCGATGATTTCCTGGTTGAGCGCTTGAATCTCCGCAATCCCCTGTCGGATTTTTAATTCCATGTGGTCTTGCAGCGCCTTCAATTGCAGATGCGTGGACACGCGAGCCTTGACTTCTTCGATCTGAAAGGGTTTATTGATGTAATCGAGACCGCCGACTTCGAAAGCGTGCAACTTGTCGCCGACATCGGACAGGGCGCTAATGAACAGCACCGGAATCGGCTGAGTCGCGGGATTGGCTTTCAAGCGGGCGCAAACCTTGTATCCGTCCATTTCAGGCATCTTGATATCCAGCAGGATCAGGTCGGGCGCTTTCTTGGCGATGGCATCCAATGCAATCCGTCCGCTAGCAGCGGGCCGTACTTTGTAGCCCGCTTCCTTTAACATGCCCGCGAGAAGTTGCAGATTGGCGATCGTGTCGTCGACGATCAGAATGTCGATATCGTGATTGGCTGGCATGGACCTTGTTAAATCGGTTTCTTGCAAGGATTGTGGGCTACGTTAGTCGAATCCTTGCGCTGATCAGGACCAACTGAACATGCCATGTTTTTTGCGGATTAAAATGTGTTAGTCGATGCTAGAGTATAGTTTCAAATGAAAAATACTTGGTTTATTTCGGTGCATTCGGCGATATTTTAGTCGCAAGGTTAAAGGAGGTAGGCATGCCCCGCATTATCGATAACGATGCTTCGCTTCCGAGGAGCGCTGAACGGAATGCGCCGCCGGAGACATGGTCGACCGATGCCGGAGCCAAGGGTCGCATTATTTCGATACGCGGCAGCGTCGTCGATATACGCTTTCCGGATACTTTACCGGCAATCAACCATGCGCTGAAGGCCGGCGAGCAAGGCCGGGTGATCATCGAAGTCGTCGCCCATCAAACCGTGGATACCGTGCGAGGTATCGCCTTGACGCCCACTCAGGGTTTATCGCGAGGCAATCCGGTCGTAAACACCGGCCGTCCGCTACAAGTACCGGTAGGGCGGCGGCTGCTGGGACGGATGCTGAATGTGTTCGGCACTCCGATCGATAAGAAAGAATCACTGGCCGGGGGCGAATGGCGTTCCATCCATCAACCCCCTCTACCTCTGGCCCGGCGTTCGGCCAAACAAGAAATGTTCGAGACCGGCATCAAGGCCATCGACTTGTTGGCACCGCTGGAACGCGGCGGCAAGGCGGGCATGTTCGGCGGCGCCGGTGTCGGCAAAACCGTTGTGATCGACGAACTGATACATAACATGGCCAGCCGCTACCAAGGCGTCAGTTTGTTTTGCGGCATCGGCGAACGCTGCCGCGAAGCGGAGGAAATCTACCGGGAAATGCGGGAAGCCGGCGTATTGGAACGCGCCGTTTTGATCTTCGGACAAATGAACGAGGCGCCGGGCGCCCGCTTCCGGGTTGGTCACGCCGCGCTAACCATCGCCGAATACTTCCGCGACGTCGAAAAACAGGATGTTTTGCTGCTGATCGATAACATCTTCCGTTTCATACAGGCCGGCACCGAAGTATCCGGCCTGATGGGAAGAATTCCGTCGCGAGTCGGCTACCAGCCGACCCTGGCCACCGAACTGGCCGAATTACAGGAGCGCATCAGCAGCTCGGCTACCGGCGCGATCACGTCGGTGCAAGCCGTCTACGTACCGGCCGACGACTTCACCGATCCGTCGGCGAGCCATACCTTCTCCCATCTATCGGCATCGGTCCTACTGTCGCGCAAGCGTGCCGCCCAAGGTTTTTATCCGGCCATTGATCCATTGACCTCCAACTCCAAGATGTTGAATCCGGCCATCGTCGGCGACCGCCATTACCATATCGCTCAGGCCGTGCGCCGCACCCTGGCGGAATACGAAGAACTGAAGGACATCATCGCGATGCTGGGCCTGGAAGAGCTTTCGGAAAACGACAGGCGCACGGTCAACCGCGCTCGCCGCCTTGAACGGTTTCTGACCCAGCCTTTCTTCGCCACCGAACAATTCACCGGCCAAACCGGGCGCTGGGTTAGCTTGGAACAGACTCTAACTGGTTGCGACAGCATACTGGCCGATGATTTTGCCGATGCGCCGGAAAACAGCTTGTATATGATAGGCTGCATAGACGAAGCCAAATTGGAACCTAGCTGAACCCGCATGCGCCTGAAAGTTCTTTTGCCGACCGAAATACTGCTGGATACGGCAGTCAGCAAAGTTGTCGCCGAGGCGGAAAACGGCTCCTTCTGCCTGGAACCCCGGCATATCGATTTCGTCTCGGCCTTGGTTCCCGGTTTGTTAAGCTATGTTACATTAGAAGGCCGCGAACTCTTTGTCGGTATCGACGAAGGCATTTTGGTCAAGTGCGGCCGCGAGGTCAGAGTATCGACAAGAGAGGCCGTACTTGGCGAAAACCCCAAAGTTCTGCATTCGACCATACTACGGCGCATCAGCGAATTGGACGAACACGAACGCAACGCTCGCAGCGTGCTGGCGCGTTTGGAAGCCGGCGTCGCGAAACAATTTTCGGGTCTGCAAAAAAGGGGATGATATGGCGAAACGAAAACATCGCCCAAAACCGTTGGCCAGCCAAATAGGCATTAAAGCCGATCGCAAGCAGCGCGCCCGCAGCCATCCCAAGCGCGGTTTATGGTTCGGCCTGGGCATGTTCGGTCTGGTCGGCTGGTCGGTCACCGTCCCGACCCTGCTGGGGATTGCCGTCGGCGTTTGGATGGACAAACAGTGGCCCGGGCGCATTTCCTGGACTTTAACCTTATTATTCTTAGGCGTGGTATTGGGTTGTCGCAATGCCTGGTACTGGATTGAGCGGGAACAACAACATAACGATCATGACAAATAACGCCTACCTAATCGCCGAATTGCTAGGCGCGGCCTGCGCCGGGTTTGCTCTAGGCTGGATTTATTACGGCGGCCTATGGTTAACCGTACGCAGGGTCGCGCATTGGCGGCAGCCGGCCTTAGGCATGTTGGCCAGCATCGCGATACGGCTGACGCTAGTCGCGACCGGGCTTTTTATCCTAGCCGACGGCCATTGGCAGCGCTATCTGGCGGCACTGCCGGGATTGCTGTTGGCGCGCTGGTGGTGGACACGCCGCATACAAGTTAACGGACTACGGCGATGAATCTAAGTCCCGATAATACCGTTTTGATAAGACTGAACGATTTCCAGGTCAATGCCACGCTGGCTTTTACTTGGCTAATCATGCTGATTTTGGTTGCCGGCTCCTATTTGATCACGCGGCGCCTAAAAGACGATGTGGAAATGAGCCGCTGGCAGAACCTATTGGAAATTCTAGTCAGCGGTTTGAACGAGCAAATCCGGCAAGCCAGCCACCAGGAACCCGGCCCCTATCTGCCCTTCGTCGGCACCTTGTTTTTATTCATCGTCGTATCCAATCTACTGGCCATCGTGCCCGGTTACACCCCGCCCACCGCCTCGTTGTCCACCACCACCGCGCTGGCATTGGCGGTTATGGTGGCAGTACCGGTTTTCGGCATAAGCCACCGCGGCATATTGAACTATTTATCGGACTATATAAAACCCAGTATTTTCATGCTGCCGTTCAATATCCTCGGCGAATTTTCCCGTACCTTGGCGATGGCCGTACGTTTGTACGGCAACATCATGAGCGGAACGGTCATCGGCACGATATTGCTCGGCATCACCCCGCTATTCTTTCCAATCGTGTTGCAGTTTTTGGGCTTGATCACCGGCGTCGTACAGGCATATATATTCGCTGTCTTGGCTATGGTCTATATCGCCTCCTCCCAAGCCGCACACGATAAAAAAGAACCCACCGATTCACTAGGAGACTAACATGAACGAAATCACCGCCGACGTCATCATCGGCGCCATATCCATTTTCACGGCCGGAATGACCATGGCGATAGGCAGCGTTGCGCCGGCACTCGGTGAAGCCCGAGCCCTTTCCGAAGCATTGAGCGCCATCGCCCAGCAACCGGACGAATCTCCTACCCTGACCCGCACGCTATTCGTCGGCTTGGCGATGGTCGAATCGACGGCGATTTATTGCTTGGTCCTAAGTATGATCCTAATCTTCGCGAACCCGTTCTGGGAATACTTCATCGGTAAAGCCGGAGGCTAAGCCGTGCAGATCGATTGGATAACGGTTGGCGCGCAATGGATCAACTTTCTGATTCTGATGTGGCTTTTGCGCCGTTTTTTATATCAACCCATCATTCGGGCCATGGACAAGCGCCAGCAGGCTATCAGCAATAGAACCCTGGAAGCACGGCAAAAAGCCGAACAAGCCGACCAGCTCGCGCTGGAATATAAGCGCAAGCTGAGCGAGCTGGAAACCCGGCAAGCCGAGTTAATCGGCTCGGCCCGTGACCAAGCGGCACTCGAAAAAGAAAACCTAATTCGACAAGCGCGTGCCGAAGTTCAAGCGCTGGCATCAAGTTGGCGCGCGGAAGTCGAACGGGAAAAAATCGAGTTTCAAAACCGATTAAGCCGCGATTTAGGCCACCTGATCGTCGCCACCGCCCGCAAAGCAGTGCAAGACTTCAGCGGTCTGGAATGGGAACGAGCCGTATTTAACCGATTTTTAGCGCAATTACGCCAACTCCCGGAAGCCGATAAACAACGGCTGCGGTCGTCCGTGGATGAGCGCTTGGTGCTGGCCAGCAGCTTTGACCTCGATCTAAGTATGCAAAACCAACTATGCGAAGCATTGGGCTACGCGCCGGAACAGAACCAGGCGATCGAATTCGAAACGCTGCCGGGCAATCAAGCCGGCCTGCGCCTGAGTAGTTCCGCCTACAGCACCGAATGGACTATAGACCATTATTTCAGCAATCTGGATACGGAATTGGAAACCGTACTGACTAAAACGCCCGAGCCCGAGGCCGCCCGCGATGTTGAATGAGGCCCTGACAACCACCGCCGGCGCGTTGGAATACCTGCTGGCCCGTCATAAGCCCGAGTTAGCCCTGATTGAAACAGGCACGGTCAGTCATGTGGGTCACGGCGTTGCCTTAATCGAAGGTTTACCCGGCGTGCAATCCTTGGAATTGGTGGAGTTCTCTGACGGACTGTTCGGAATGGCGTTCAACCTGGACCCGGACCATGTCGGCGTGGTCTTGCTGGGCAGCGGCGTAAACATCGCCGGCGGTCATAAAGTACGCAGAACCGGCCGGGTCGCCGACGTGCCGGTCGGCCCGGAAATGTTGGGGCGGGTCGTTAACGCATTAGGCCGGCCGCTGGACGAATTAGGTCCTTTGAAGACCGGCGAACGGCGCCCGATCGAACGGGAAGCGCCGGCGATTTTGGAGCGGGCACCGGTCGATCAACCCATGCAAACCGGTATAAAAGTCATCGATGCCGCAATTCCGGTTGGCCGGGGCCAACGGCAATTGATCGTTGGCGACCGTCAAACCGGTAAGACCGCAATTACCTTGGCCGCCATAGTCAACCAGCGCGGCAAGGATGTGGTATGCATTTATTGCGCGATAGGCCAACGCGGCGACACGGTGGCGCGGGTGATCGAAACCTTGAATAGGCAACAGGCCATGGCCCAGACCGTCGTCGTCGTAGCAGCGGCCGAAGATCCTCCCGGTCTGCAATACATTACACCCTACGCAGCGACCAGCATTGCCGAATACTTCATGGAACAAGGCCGCGACGTGCTGATCGTTTACGACGATTTAACCCGCCACGCCCTGGCTTACCGCGAATTATCGCTGCTTTTGCGCAGACCGCCCGGGCGCGAGGCCTATCCGGGCGACATTTTTTACATTCATTCCCGCCTGCTGGAACGCTCCACTCGCCTGGCCCGAGGCGGATCGTTGACGGCGCTGCCGGTCATCGAAATCGAAGCCGAAAACCTGGCCGCCTATATCGCCACCAATCTGATTTCGATTACCGACGGTCAAATCTATCTGTCGCCTGAATTGTTTCATAAAGGCATGCTGCCGGCGGTCGATGTCGGAAAATCCGTATCGCGGGTAGGCGGTAAAGCGCAATTACCGGCCTATCGCTTGGTCGCGGGCGCCTTAAAACTGTATTACGCTCAATTCGAAGAATTGGAAATGTTCGCCCGCTTCGGCACCCGATTGGACGACAGAACTCGGGCAACATTGGAGCGAGGCAAACGCGTGCGTGAAATCTTGAAACAACGCGAACAAGACGCCTTGACGCCCAGCGAACAAATCGCCGTCTTGCTGGCCGTAACCGAAGGACTGCTGGATCAGCTGGCGCTGGACAAAATGGTTTGGGCCGAAACGGTCATACGGGAGCTGGTCACTACCAAATTAGCCGAACTCAGCCGGCAAATCCAGCAAGGCCGGACTTTGACCGACGAAGATAAATCAACGATACTAAACGGCGTACGGGAAGCGCTCGATTGCGGAGCAAGCCATGGAAACCGAACAAGCGCTTAGGCGGCACATCAAAACCGTCGCCGACCTGCACGCCATCGTCCGCACGATGAAAGCCTTGTCCGCGGTCAGCGCGCGCCAATACGAAACCGTCGTAAAATCCTTGGAAGAATATGCGCAAACCATCGATCTGGGCTTGCAAGTCGCATTGCGCCATCAGCCTTTCAGGCCGCGGCTGCGCAATGATGCCTTACAAAAAACGGCGGTCATTATCTTCGGCTCCGATATCGGTTTATGCGGGCGCTTCAATGAAGATCTGCTGGAATCCGCCATGAGCCGGATGGATGGATTGGGAATGGCTCCGGCAAACCGGAGCATACTTGCCGTCGGTTCGCGCATCGACTCCCGACTGAAGGAACTCGGCCAGCCGGTAGAAGCAACCTTTATCGCGCCCGGTTCCGCCGCCGGCATCAACGTCACCGTCAGGCAAATCCTCAGTAAAATAGACGATTGGCAAGATCGATCGATAGAACGCATTTGGCTGTTTTACAGCCGGTCCTGCAGCCCTACCGATCTGAAGCTGCTCCCTATCGATTATCAACTGCTCGACCGCTTAACCGAAAAACCTTGGCCTACACGTATGCTTCCCACCTATACGTTAAATATCGAAAACCTATTGGCGGCTTTGATTCGGCAATATTTGTTCATCACCTTATTCCGCGCCTGCGCCGAATCATTGGCTTCCGAGCATCTGATGCGCCTGAAAACGACCCAGGCCGCCGAAAAAAACATAGACGAACGCCGCGCCGAACTCATCGCGGAATTCCAAACCCGGCGCCAGGACGCGATCGATGCGGAGTTGCTTGATATCGGTGCCGGCTTCGAAGCGGTTGGCGGCCATGATCCGTTTTAGGCAATAGACTTGCCGCGTCGATCGACTCAATTCGGTCGGAATCGGCGGCCATTCGCCGCACACGCGGGATTCAGAATCGCGGCCGATTCGAATATAAGCTACGCTTGATCCTGTTTTGCCAGCGTCGCCTCAATCACTTGTTCGCGCAAAGCTTCGTCGCGCTCGAGAACCTCGACCAATGTATCGACCACTAAACGCAGTTTCAAACCGTTAAATCTTGAGAAGTCCTTAAGTTTTTGATACGTCTCAATATCTAATGCCACTTTTTTCCTTTCAACCTTATTGTCTTCCGACCCCATACTTTTACCTTTTAGCAAATAAAATCAGGACTAGCTAATATCGGCAATCTAACATAATTTGGTTTTTTTAGTCACCGCGTCCCAAAACATTTCTATCGCGAAAATGGGCATGCCGGAATATTTTTTTCGCCATGCCGCGAAATTGTAATCCAATCGGTATAGGGCGTACGGTCCATTCTAATTTTCGAGCGTGGGACGTTTTGAGCGCATCGAGCCAACCATCGTTCTTAGGGTGGCCTGCTTGCCTAAGGATATCGTCCAAAATAACTTCCCGATATGGCGATAGTCACCGGGGACGTACCCTGAGGATGTCGGCGGCAAGGACGCTGCCGTCAAGCCCCCATGGAAGGGTTCACGGCGTTCCTGATTCGGTATGCCCCAGGGTTCGCACCGGCAAAACGGGAAGTTGTTTTTGGCCAACTCCTATGACACATCGGATCTTTCAGCCCGATAACAAAGGACGATCCGACGGTACCGGACCGTTTAGGCGCATTCTGACACGGCATACATTCATCTTATTGTCATGCGGAATTGTTAGTTTTAGGCCGATTCCGTCCTTACTTTCTGGAGCCCCGCCATGACAACCAATGCACCCGCGCATTCGCTAGTCCCCTCATATTTTCCGGCCAATATCTCAGGCCTCAGTATCGCTTTCGCGGCCATGTTAATCGGCATGACAGGCTATTTCGTTTACTGGGGGCTCGATTACACCAATCATAATCATGCCTTAGTGTTCATATTAGCCACGCTGTTCGGCGTGTTTATGGCGTTCAATATCGGCGGTAACGACGTAGCCAACTCCTTCGGCACTAGCGTCGGCGCCGGCACCTTGAATATCCGTCAAGCCTTGGCGGTCGCCGCAGTGTTTGAAGTTAGCGGTGCGGTCATCGCCGGCGGCGAGGTCACTAAAACCATACGCGAAGGTATTGTCGATCTCTCCACCCTAACCGTTCAGCCCATGCAGTTTGTTTTTATCATGATGTCCGCGCTGCTATCGGCGGCCTTGTGGCTGATGTATGCCAGCAAGCGCGGCTGGCCCGTGTCCACCACTCATTCCATCGTCGGCGGCATCGTGGGTAGCTCCATCACGCTGGGCATTATCATCAGCGGAACCGACAGCGCATTGGCATTGGTTAAGTGGGAAAAGATCGGCACCATCGCCTTCTCCTGGGTATTGTCGCCAATATTGGGGGGTGTAGTATCTTATGTATTGTTCGGCCAGATAAAACAGCACATTCTCCAATACAACGAACTGGCGGAAGCGCAATTAAAGGAAATCAAAAAGGAGAAGAAAGCCCATAAGGCGGCTCACATGCGTGCATTTGAAGCACTGACGGAAATTCAACAAATTTCTTATACCGGTGCGATGGCACGCGACGCCCAAACCGTTAACGAGCCTGACTATTCGCATGACGATCTGGAGTCCGACTACTATAAAGGCATATACGAAATCGAGAAAAAGCGCGACACCATACATGCTTACCGCGCGTTGGAAAATTGGGTGCCTGCCATTGCCGCATTCGGCGCCGCCATTATTTCCTCCATGTTACTGTTCAAAGGCCTCAAACACATGAACTTGGGCCTGACCACGCTGCATAACTATCTGATTATGGCAATGATAGCGGCGTCTGTTTGGATGGCGACTTTTATCTTTGCCAAGACTTTGAAGGGCAAATCCCTGAATAAATCCACTTTTTTGATGTTCAGTTGGATGCAGGTTTTTACCGCTTCCGGGTTCGCTTTCAGCCACGGTTCCAACGATATCGCCAACGCGATCGGCCCCTTCGCGGCGATCATGGACGTTTTGCGTACCGGCCAAGTCGGCTCCCAGGCAGCCGTGCCGACCGTCGCAATGGTCACTTTTGGCGTGGCGCTGATTGTCGGTCTCTGGTTTATCGGCAAAGAAGTCATTCAAACCGTGGGCCACAACCTGACCAGGATGCATCCGGCTTCGGGATTCTCGGCCGAATTGGCCGCAGCGACCGTGGTGATGCTGGCTTCCACTCTGGGGCTACCGGTTTCAAGCACCCATATCCTTATCGGCGCGGTGCTGGGCATCGGCCTGGTTAATCATCAAACCAATTGGAGCTTGATGAAGCCCATCGGCCTGGCCTGGATCATCACGCTGCCTGCAGCCGGTATTCTAAGTGCCCTGGCCTTCATCACACTGAAATCCGTGTTCTAAGGCATTACGGAATCATATGGAGCGTTGCATGGGAGTGTCTGCTTCCGCGATAGGGCGAAGAAGGAACGGAAGAGTCGCGCGCCATTCCCATGCCATCCCCGTGCGGCCTAGTCCGCTAAGACCTTTCCCCAATCTATTTAGGTCAAGCTGTCGGTTAAAAAAGACAACAGCTGCAAGAACGCGGCTGCGCTTGGAAGCCAGCCCAGCCCAAGCTTGGTTTTTGAAATCGGCGCTACCCAATAAGCGTTGTTGCCGAGGCTATCCCGGCACCGCCGCAGAAACACACGCATTCTCACCCGATTGTTCGGCTTCTGGTTAATCGTGCAAATGCCAGATGCGTTCGGCGTATTCCCGAATAGCGCGGTCCGAGGAGAATTTACCCATGCGCGCGACGTTTAGTATCGACATGCGGGTCCAGTGCGCCGGATCTCGATAGGCGCGGTCGACTTCTTGTTGGCAATCGACATACGCCCGGTAATCCGCCATCAGTAAATATTCGTCGTGATATAGCAGATGGTCGGTGAGTGGCCGGAACAATTCTCTGTCGCCATGCGAAAACAATCCGGAACTAATTAAATCGATAGCCGCTTTCAGCTCCGAGTCGCCGTGATAATAATCGAGCGGATTATAACCATCCGATTTCTTTTGCGATACTTGCTCGGTATTCAGGCCGAACAGGAAAAAATTTTCGGCGCCGACTTCCTCGCGTATCTCGATGTTAGCGCCATCCAACGTGCCTATGGTCAATGCGCCATTCAGGGACAGCTTCATGTTGCCGGTTCCGGACGCCTCTTTACCCGCCGTCGAAATTTGCTCCGACAAGTCGGCGGCCGGATAGATATTTTGCGCGTGCTTGACGTTGTAATCGGGCAAAAACACTACTTTGATCAGGTCGCGCACGTCGGGGTCGCGATTAACGACTTCCCCCACCGCGGTAATCAGCTTAATGATCAGCTTGGCCATGAAATAACCCGGCGCTGCCTTGCCGCCGAAGATAAAGGTTCGCGGCGTAAAGATTAAATTGGGATCGGATTTCAGGCGGTTGTATAAGGTGATGATGTTTAGCACGTTCAGATGTTGGCGCTTGTATTCGTGTATGCGCTTGACTTGGATGTCGAACATCGAATCGGGATCGACCGTAATGCCAGTCGTTTGCAAAATAATCTTGGCCAAGCGGATTTTATTTTCGACTTTTGCCTTTTTCCAATCCTGTTGAAAGCCGGCATCGCCGGCATGCGCCTCCAGGGCTTTCAAACGATGCAAGTCGGATATCCAGCCCTCGCCTATCCTTTCGTCGATCAAGCGGGTCAGCCCCGGATTGCTCAAGGCCACGAAGCGGCGAGGCGAAACGCCGTTGGTGACGTTATGGAACTTGTCGGGCGTCATGTCATGATAATCCGAGAACAACTGCTGCTTGACCAGTTCCGAATGCAGTTCAGCCACGCCATTGACCGCATGGCTGCCGACCACCGCCAGGTTCGCCATGCGAACCTGCTTGCCGTCATTCTCACCGATAATGGACATACGGGCTAATTTTGCGTCGTCGCCGGGGTACTTGAGGCGGACTTCGTCCAAAAAGCGTTGATTGATCTCGTAGATGATTTCGAGATGGCGCGGCAACACGGATGCGAATAACGGCAGAGACCATTTTTCCAGCGCTTCGGGCAACAAGGTGTGATTCGTGTACGAAAACGATTTTTGGGTAATGCTCCAGGCCTGCTCCCAAGGCATGTCATATTTATCGACCAACTGCCGCATCAGCTCGGCGATGCCGATCGCGGGATGAGTGTCGTTGAGCTGTATGCAATACATTTCGTGAAAT